>CAZDAW010000048.1:0-23255 GCA_964503685.1 uncultured Anaerolineaceae bacterium
GCACATAGTGTGGGATTTGATTTCACCCTATGCACAGGGGGCCTGGGGGGGGGGGCCCGGGGGTGGAACAGTAGCGCATTCTGCAATTGCCTGTTTTTTAGGTGATACACCCGAAGCCATGCTGGCATTTGCCAGAATCATTTCACCTGAAATTCCACGCATTGCGCTGATCGATTTTAATAATGATTGCGTCAATGACGCATTAGCCGTCTGTGAAGCAATGTTCAAACGCTATCGCGAATTGACTGATGCAGGAGACGTTACCGAAGCTCAAAAATACCGACTTTATGGCGTTAGAATGGATACGAGCGCATCCCTGAGAGACATATCCGTCCCTCCATTAGGAGATCCACAACTCGACCTGGGCGTCAATCCACGCCTTTGTTTTTTTGTACGCCAGGCATTGGATTCCGCCTGGCAAAATTGGGCGCTTCCATCATCTTGGCAAGATCAGGCACGCGATTATTGCCAGAAAGTAAAAATCGTCGTTTCAGGAGGATTTACACCCGAAAAGATCAGCCGTTTTGAAAAACTCGGAGCTCCAGTAGATATTTATGCTGTTGGGTCTTATTTATTTGACAATCACGGTTTTACAGTCACAGATTTTACTGCGGACATTGTGCGCGTTAAAGTTGATAATAAATGGGTGGATATGGCAAAAGTAGGCCGCCGACCTTGCGCAAATCCTTCCTTGGAACGAGTATGGTAACAAGCAACAAAAGTTAATTGATTACCCACGTAAATTTTCTATAAAACCTTCTCTTTTTATGGTAAGATTATTTATTCCAATCAGGCAAGCAGTCAGTCGAATGTACTTTGACAGACGTGATAAATTTTGGGCATGCCAAAAGCCAGAGATTATCACTTTACAGAATAAGAATTGACTGCGTCTGAACTGAACCGGATAGAATTGTTTTGGCGATATCTGAAGGATCATGTCTGTGCGAATAAACTCCACGACAACATCAAAGAAGTCGTGAAAGCCGCCGTGAAACGGATGACCACACAGAATAGCCAAACCTCTGATCCAAAATTCCACGTTTTTAAACACTTATGACAAACTAATTAGCAGTAAGGTAAATAAATTAATTATGGAAAATAAAATTCATACCGAGATCCCGAACCATTTTAATTTGCCACGCCGTATCAGCCGGCTGAGTGAATTAACATACAATCTATGGTGGACATGGAATCCGGATGCTCAGCTCCTATATTCACTTGTAGATAAAGCGCTCTGGGAAAAAGTGCGCCATAACCCGGTTGGCTTTCTGCGTCAGGTAGAACGCGCTCGTCTGAATGCAGCTATATCAGACCGGTATTATTTGGACCGCTATGATCGTGTATTTAAGGCATTCGATCAATACATGAAAGGTAACCATACCTGGTTCCATCAAGAGTACCCAAAATATGCCGATCAAAAAGTCGCATATTTTTCATCCGAATTTGGCTTACATGAAACAATCCCGATGTATGCAGGGGGATTAGGCGTTCTGTCAGGAGATACGCTGAAAGAAGCGAGTGATCTTGGCATCCCCATGGTTGGGGTAACCTTTTTTTATGCTCAAGGCTATTTTGCCCAACATATTACCGAAGATGGCTGGCAAGAATCTTACAACCCGCATCTGGAACTGAACGATTTGCCTACGATGCCAATCTACAATGCCAATGACGAACCCCTGACAATCTCCATCAACCTGCCTGATAGAGCAATTTACGTACGCCTGTGGCAAATTCAGGTCGGTCGGCTCCCATTGTATTTACTCGACACGGATGTTGAGCAAAATTCGCAATCAGATCGACAATTATCCGCTCGCTTATACGGGGCCGACCCTGAATTACGCATATTACAGGAAATTATTTTAGGCATTGGAGGCGTACGCGCCCTGCGGGTTTTGGGCATCAAGCCAACTATATGGCACATGAATGAAGGTCATTCAGCTTTTCTGGCTTTGGAACGCGCTCGTGAATATGTAGCTGCCGGAAAAACATTTGCCGAAGCCGTTGATTTAGTAAAGAAGAGCACTATCTTTACTACGCACACTCCTGTACCAGCTGGCAACGACGAATTCCCATTATGGCTGATTGATAGATATTTTTCAAATCTGTGGCCAGAATTAGGGTTAAGCCGAGAAGAATTTGTCCAACTGGCTTCACACAAACAACCCTGGGGTGAAACGTATAGTTTGCCAATTCTGGCAATCCATTTATCAGATCACCGTAATGCTGTTTCAGAACTCCATGGTCAGGTTTCAAGAAACATGTGGCATTTCCTATGGCCTGACCTCCCAATTGAAGATGTCCCTATCGGATACATTACCAATGGCGTTCATGTGAAAACATGGCTGGCCCGTCGCCTGCGCGTGTTATATGACCGTTATTTCGATCCCAATTGGATAGAAGAAATTGATGACCCTGCAATATGGGAACAAATTGAAAACATACCAGATGCAGAGTTATGGCTGGTGCGCAAACACCTTAAACGCAAGCTGGTCAACTTTATGCGCGACCGAGCCCGCCAACAATGGGTTACCGGACAGGTTCATCCAGTTCAGGTGATCGCTGCTGGAACATTACTGGACCCAAACGCTCTGACGATCGGTTTTGCGCGCAGATTCGCGACCTATAAACGAGCAAACCTTATTCTGCGTGACCCAGACCGCCTGCTGCGACTGCTAAACCAGCCCAACATGCCGGTACAAATCATCTTTGCCGGAAAATCTCACTCGGCTGATGAACCAGGCAAGCTGCTCATCCAGGAAGTCTATCGCGCCGTAAAAAATGCCAACAATGCCGGACGTCTGGTTTTTCTGGAAGACTATGATATGAATATCGCGCGCTATCTGGTTCAAGGGGTTGATGTCTGGTTAAATACTCCCCGCCGCCCTAATGAAGCTTCTGGAACTTCGGGGCAGAAAGCAGCCTTAAACGGTGTATTGAATTTTTCTGTTCTGGATGGCTGGTGGCGTGAAGGTTTTAATGGACAAAACGGTTGGGCAATTGGGACTGACACTGATTATGCCGATCCAAGAGTCCAGGATGAAGCCGATGCAGCAAGCCTTTATGATACATTGGAAAATGACATTATTCCGCTTTTTTACAGTCAACGTTCTGCTGATGGCCTGCCTGGTGATTGGATTGGGAAGATGAAAGAATCCATCCGCACTTTATCACCCCTATTCAGTTCATGCCGGATGATGAAAGAATATGTCAATGATCTATATATCCCATCGGTACCCGCAACCGATGATCTGCAAGAAGATGAAGGTGTGTCATAAATAATATGGAACTCGTTCTGACAACGCAAACCATATTGGGTGCTTTACTTATCTTTGCATTGCGTGTATCTGATATGACCTTCGACACACTGCGCTTGCTATTTGTTGTGCGCGGAAAGAAGTTGTTGGCCTGGGCGCTCGGTTTTTGCCAGTCAGTTATTTATGTGTTTGCTATCAGTTCGGTTTTATCCAATCTGAATAATCCCCTGAATATTGCCGGTTATGCAGCCGGCTTTGCCACTGGGAACGTGATTGGAATGTTAATCGAGGAACGACTTGCGATAGGACACACCCATCTAAAAATCATCAGTTCACGCCGCGGTTCAGCAATTGCCGAAAAATTACGCGGCGTCGGATATGCCGTGACCGAAATCCCTGCCAGGGGAAAGGATGGGATGGTCACTTTGCTCGATTGCAGCGTCTTGCGTAAAGACGTGGCTAAAGCTGAAACTGTCATATTGGAAATTGATCCAGACGCATTTGTGACAGCCGAAGATTTGCGTCCTATGCGTCATGGATTTTGGCGAGCATAAAACTATTAAAACTCAAAATGACCTTTTGCGGCTTCAATCCATCCGTCTTTATCAAGCTCCTTACGATTCAAGCGCAGCAGTGTAGAAAAATCCGTTTCCGATAAATAATGATATTGGTTATCAGATGAGTGAACGGCCATCCGGATAATGAATTTTTCTGTATCAAAAGTGTTTTGCAACTGATCCTCAGGAATAAGAGTCAGCACCATCCCAAAATTTTCGAGTATTGAATACGATAGGGTTTCTTGCATATCTCTGGAGATATAAGCAGAGGTCAAATCGAGTTGCAGCAGATCCCGATCGAGTTGGCTGACATTGACACGGCGGATATCGCTTGAGCCTTCCAGATAACTTTGTAATTGTGCGGCGAGCACAGGCAAAAGCGCAGCTTCTGGAGTAGGGGTGAGAGTTTCAGTCGGAGGTGGAGTTGGCGTCCAAGATTCTGCAGTGGTGGTAGCAGCGACTGCGGTTTGTTCCGCAAGCGCTTCCGCTGAAGGAGAACACGCAGCAAGCAACAATAAAACCAAGAGGCATCCAGTAAGATAGTATTTTATTTTCATTTGGAAAGAGTTCCGAGTCTCAAGATTTTTTAATAAGGAAAACCATCATAAACAGACACAAAATGATTTTCCTCTTTGCGATACATCATCAAAATTGAAATAATAACATCCTACACAACCAGATTGATTAGAGCATCAGGTATCCAGAACTTTCCATACCCCATAATCGACAAAACAGCAGAGGTGATAAATACGATCACTGCAAATGCAATAACGGCATAATCATACCAATGATATAGCAACTTTTGCACCCAGGTTCGGGTACACAACCCAAAACAACGTAGATCCATGGCATTCGTAACATCTTCACCAGTTAAAATTGATCCCATCGTAATCGGCACAATAAGCGGTGCAACCTTCCGAACCTGAGCGATGATTCCCCCCTCAACTCGTTCAATTTCATAACCACGGGCGCGCTGTGCATCCAGCGTCACATTAAAATCGCGCGCCAGGGTAGGCACATAGCGAAATGCCAGATCCATAGAAAACGCAAACCGATCCGGTAATCCCATCCCTCTAAACGTAACACCATAAAGACGGGGATCCATTGAATAGGGAATGATAATAAAAATTGCAGAAATCGACAAAATGCGAAGCGCCTGGGCCAAGGCATACCAGAGACGTTCAATAGTCAACTTGAAATAAATCGGCCAATGGGTCAATGGGAAAACGCCTTTGAATTCCCAGACGGCATGCTCCACCTTGGGAATGATTCCCACAGCGCCCCCACTGGTGATAATTGTGTTGACCAGAATCATCATCGTTAGCAAGATGGTAATCAACGTCCAGGCGCGGCGCGTTTCACGCCAACGCGTTCGGGCTGATAAATACCATGCCATCGCTACTACAAAGAAAAAGATCAGGTAGCGAATATCCCAAAAGAATGTTACAGAAAATAAAAATAATAGCGAAAAGATCCAACGGGCGCGTGGATCCACTTTTTCCATAAAGCTGTTGCGAATACGATAATTCCAGGTAACTAACATTCAAACAAAACCTTGGGGCGTGATAAATTTGAATAAAATATGTCAGGTCTAATAATTTCCGTTGAAAGCGGATTTCAGCCCCGCTCTCAACGGATTCATCTGATTCTTTAGTTTATCAAACAACAGAGCTTGTTACCTCCCGGAACGGGAGACAATGGCGTTATAAGCCACCATCAGGATCGGAGTGAGAATTAAACCATTGACCAGATTTGAGATCACTGATGGGAGAAAGTTGACAGCGATCGTGGTTGGGAGATCGACGCCAGAAACCCACATTTCAGAAAGCGAGGCCACGCCCATGCCGACCAACACGCCAACGATCACCATTAACTCAGCTTTCAGAAGGCTCGCACTGGCTTTATAGTTAGTCAGCGAGGCTGCAATTAAGCCGGGAAATAATCCCATCAGGCCATTACCAATATCCCACCAGACCCAGAACCCATATCCGGAGAGTAAATCGCCGATGATGTTACCCAGAAAACCGGCAATGAACCCAACAATAGGACCGAATGCCACACCAAAAAACATGGCAATGGCTACAGCGGGGCGAATTGAAACATTCGCTGCGCCGGGTAACTGCAGAATATTCGTTGCCCAGGCAAGCACACCAAACAGGGCTGCGCCGATGGCAGAAAAAACGACTTCACGAGTACCAAACTTCCACAATGATTTCTTATTCATCTTGACTGACCTCCTGTGAAATAAATTAAAATGATGAAAATAAATTAGACAACATGGTCATTAGCACGATAACATTACCTTTTCGTTTCACCTCCTTTTTCATCATAACCTGATTCCCCATTAAGAATAATGCAAAAACCGCGAAATAGCTACGATTAAAATAAAAAACCTATCCGCCGCCAATTTTATGCGCCAATTCTTCGGCGCGCATAAATTGCCCTGTTTCTGGATAATATTTCAGATTAAGTTTCAAAAGTGAAGTGGGTAAAACCCGGCAACGCTTCAACAATGCTTCATCTTTTAGCACATCATACGGCGCACCATCCGCCGCGATGACGCCATCATAAATGAGCAACACCCGATTAGCATAGATAACTGCCAGATCAATATCGTGAGTAATAAACAATATCGCATCGAATCCTGGCATTTGCAAAATTGCATCCATAAAAGCCAGGTAATTCCAATAATCCTGACCTGCTGTTGGTTCATCCATCATTAACGTGCGTGACTGCATAGCCAGCACCGAGGCAATGCTGACCCGTTTTTGCTGGCCGAATGACAACGCCAGGGGCGGGGTTTGCAGCTCTTCTTCCATATGAACCGTATGGATTGCCCAATCCACATTCTTCTTTATTACTTCAGGCGAATAACGCAGATTACGAGGGCCAAAAGCCAATTCCTCCTCAACCGTGGGAGCAAACAGCATTTGTGTAGGGCTTTGAAAGACATACCCAATAGTATGCGCCGCCTGGGCAACTGTAATCTGACGGGTATCTTTCCCTTCCAGTAAAACCTGACCCTGAGTAGGTTTCAGCAATCCCAGAATATGTTTGACCAGAGTCGTCTTCCCAGCACCGTTGTGTCCCAAAATAGCAATGACATCCCCTTTGTGAATTTGAAAATTGATTCCGTGCAGTACTTCCGGCAGATCTGGGCTATATCGAAAATGGACGTCCTCAAATGCGACGAGCGGCGCGTTATCTTCTCGATGCAAGAGTGGCTTGAATGATTTTTGCTGCTCTTTACGAGAGCGCTCCATGATAACAGACGCTGGCAGCTTAATGCGGTGATAGTCGACCACCCCCATCAATCCATCAACGTCGCCGTAATAGACCTGCTTTCCCTCATCCATATAAAGAACCTTTTCGGGGCAAATAGCAAGCACGTCCTCTACGCGGTGTTCCACAATGATTACAGCAATTCCATCGTCGGCCAGACGCCGGAAAAGTTGCAAAGCTTCGTGCGCTGAAGCCGGATCAAGACTGGCGAGCGGTTCATCAAGTAATAAGATACGCGGGTGCATTGCCAGCACTCCCGCAAGGGCAACTTTTTGCTTCTCGCCGCCCGACGTCGTAAAGGTTTCCCGGTCACGTAAATATGAAATGCCCAAAAAGGATAGCGTTTCATCCACCCGTTGGAGCATCTCATCACGCGGCATGGCAAGGTTCTCCAATCCGAAAGCCACCTCGTTCAAAACATAACTGGCAACGATCTGCCGTTCCGGGTCCTGCAAAAGTGTACCGACCATTTGCGATAACTCCGGCATGGTCATATCGACATTCTTTCGATCAAAAATAAGAATTTCTCCCTGCATATCACCATGATAGACACGCGGAATTAAACCATTGATACAACGCATAAGCGTGGTTTTGCCGCAGCCGCTGGCGCCAGCTATTAATAATACCTCCCCCGGTTTGACATCAAACGAAATATTTTCGATGGCTGGTTCTGATCGCCGGTGATATCTGAAAGATAGATTTTCTACCACCAGCGCGTAAGATGATCCCATAAATAATTTCCTTAAACCGAATTGACAATTAATTCAACTGGGTCCCCAATATCCGCTCCAAGCCTGGCGGCGGCGTTTCCATTCACAACTGAAATCGCCAGAATGCCATTGCTATCGATCAACGCCACCAGTTCACCAACCTGACGTTCTCCAAAGGTCTTTGCCAAACCCTGGATTTCCTGTCCGGCAACACGCACACGAACATCTTTATTTCCTGCCAGGTGTTCGAGCCGGATGTTTGTACCCAAATTCCCGAAATAATCGATATGGATAATCTGCGATTTCCATCCCTGATGAGTTTTGACCGGTTTAGGAATGTTCAAGCGCACCGGGTCTTTAACAATCGAACCTAATTCAGTCAGAGAAACATGATTGGCCAGATGCGCAGCCACAGGCGCGAACACATCTCGCCCATGAAAGACGTTGCTAACTTCGTCGAGCCAGTAATGAGGATTTTCCAGACTTACAAATTCAACCGGTTGACGGTTTGTTTCAGCCTTTTCCAGTAATAACGTAATCAAGCCGTTATCGGGGCCCACAAAATAATGGGCGCCAATTCGAGCCGCAAGGCCGCGCCGCCTGGTTCCTACACCAGGGTCCACCACCGCAACATGAATGGTTCCGGCAGGGAAATAAGGTGTGCAGCGAGCCAATAGCAACGCACCACCCATAACATCCTGCGGGCTGATATCATGGCTTAAGTCCGCAATTTTTGTTTGCGGAGCAATCCGCCAGATGACGCCTTTCAACACACCAGCCTCGTGGTCACCAATGCCAAAATCGGTGGTGAGGGTGATAAAACTCTTACTCACTTTTCACTCTCCAGTGGAAAGACTTCCACCTTGTCGCCGACTTTTACATTCAGTTTCGCCTGGGCATTGCCGTTAACCACTGAAACAATCAAGTCATTATGCGTGCCATAAAGAGCAATCAATTCGCCTACCGGACGTTCGCCAAAAGTATTCACCAAGCCACGGATTTCAACGCCGCCAATTCGCACCAGCACTTGTCCCAACTCTGTCAGTTGATCACGAGTCAAGTTGGTTTCCAGGTTGCCAAAGAAATCAATCGAAGTGATTTGCCCGCTCCAGCCCGATCCATACCGCTGTGGCCGGGGAATCGATAAGCGGACCGGATCATTGATCAATGCGCCGACCTCACGCAACGGAACACCCCGGGCCAGGTGAGCGCCTACCGGAGCGAATATATCCCGCCCATGAAAAACGTTGCTGATCTCTGGCAGCCAATATTCCGATTTATTGAGATGAACAATTTCTACAACTTTATTTTTTTGCTCTGCCTGTTCCAAAACCACCGTAAACAGGCCGTTATCTGGCCCAACATAATAATCATCACCCAAGCGTAAAGCAACCGGCCGCCGGTGAGTTCCCACACCAGGATCTACCACAGCAATGTGAACAGTTCCCGCTGGGAAGAAACCGGCAACCCGTCCAAGCGCGAGAGCGCCTTCCATAACATTTTGTGGGCTGATCACATGAGTGATATCGGCAATTTCAGCTTCCGGGCAAATTCCCCAGATAACGCCTTTCATCACACCAGGGTATCCATCACGGTATCCAAAATCGGTTAATAACGTTATAAATGGCATAGAGGACCTCTGAAATTTACAAGCTACTATAGCACGGTAAATAATATCGGTCAATAGAAACCCGTCCAATAACATTACGTCACTTATTGAAATGATCGAGTATAATTAGTACAAATGTTCTCAGATTTCCTCATCGCTTTTCTGTCTCTGCTATCCGGCTTTTGGTCAGTGATCATGATCGGTCTGGCAATCGCTATTCTCAAAGGGAGAGGCAGCTTCAGCAAGTTACTCAGAAGATGCTGTCGATTCTTAGCCATTGCCTGGGTATTTTTCGGTTTTGTCATGTTTGTTCTCTGGCTGCTCGATCAAAAACCTGCCAACCTGATTCCAGAACCTTTGAATACAACAATATTTATGGTGCTAGGGATAATCCTCCTCCCCCTCGAAACTTACCTGACCTGGAAAGAGCGGCGTAAGAAGCAAGAAAAAATCCGCGACACGCAAACGCTTTCTGATCTACGCGCCCTGTCCCCATCTGAATTTGAGGAATTGGTTGCAGATACCTACCGGGCGCTCGGTCATAGAGCAGATGTCGTCGGCGCGCAAGGCGACCACGGTGTTGATGTTTTGGTTCACGCCAGTAACGGAGAAGAATGGGCCGTGCAGTGCAAACGCTGGCGCGGCGATGTCGGAGAACCGGTCATCCGCGATTTCTATGGCGCCATGCAACACCTGCAAGTCGCCCGTGGAGCAATTATCACCAGCAGCCGTTTTACACAACAAGCCATCGAATGGGCAAAAGGTAAACCCATTTACCTTTACGATGGCGAGGCCCTGTTACAGGTCTTAAGAAAAGTGCAAAAGAGAAATCAATTTCTTAATAAATATGGCAAACTGCCAGCGCCTATCCCAAACAGAAAGCCCCCCACTTGCCCCAAATGCGGCGTTCCGATGACGCTTCGTTACGTTCGCCGCAGCGATAATACTCCCCGGCAACTATACGGCTGCCCCAATTATCCAAATTGCCGGGTCGTCATCCCAATAGAAGATATTGAACGGACTGCACGAAATACACGTCAATAGAAATTGTTTATGGCCTGTGGAAATTCTTTTGCTTTTTTATTGTATTTTTTATTTTAATGCACTCATTCAAATGGACAATCTGGTGGCGGGTAACCGGCATCAAAATGATGCCCGCAACATCCTTCTTTCCCCAAAAGTCAATCAGCCATATAGAATCAGGATGCTTTACAACACCGCCTTCGTCTAATATTTTGTCCAAACTTTTCTGAGTAAATTTTCTTTTCATGTCCTGTGCAGCAAGTTGTTTTAAGACGCTTTGCGTCTGTCTTCCTACGGCATTTCTGTAATTCCGCAGCTCAGTGATATTCAGCTTTTGACTGAAAGAAATAATTTCCTCGCCCGTCATAGCATTTCCGGTATCTGTAATCTGTGTGTTCAACCGCTGCAACCAGGTAGAATCCAATACCGGTTTTGAATTATTGACCAATATATTCACTGTGATGTCTTCGATTCGGGTGATATGCCAGATATTCCAGGCGATTGTTGCAGCATGCCCTTTGCGTATTATCGAAAAATCTTCTTTATCCAGATCGTTCCAAACATCATCTAAAATACCCTGAGACAAGGATATTTCAGTAAAATGCACCGATCGATGCATTTGCAAATAGAGTTCTTTTGCCTCGCTGAAATTATCAGATTTCTTGATAATTTCCTTCAATCTTTTTTGCTTCGAATTCCAATCAGATATGGCACTCAATGTAAACCCACTTTCCAGCCAGATGGATGCACAAATTCATGATAACCCACCCAGTAGAGATATCCTATCAGGACGTTTCTGACCATGCGCCAAATTATTCTTCCCAATGATAGACTGTTTCATTGAAATGATATACTTCAATTTCAACATCATAACAGTCATCTTCCAGATATAGATAACAACTTAATCGAGTTTGATTATAACCGTATGCTTCATCGATTATTTCCAAGGCATGCTTCTGTACATCCTCAGCCAATTGTGAAAATTCAACTTCATGTCTCGAATTATTTTTACAATAGTAAACATGACTAAAATCATAGTCGATTCCGGATATGGTAATGGATGCCTTTTTCGTCTGATAAGAATTAACTTCATCCACTTTGTAATAGCCATCAGCAAACTCGAAAGTTACCTGGCCGTCGATAAGATTTTGCGTTGGAGGTTGCACGATAATTCTGGTAACTTTTGCATCATGCAGGCTAACCGGTAACAGTACATTTGGTTTTGTATATGTATTCAATTCAATTCCTCATTACATTTGATTGGGTTATTCTCTTTTTTAATAATATGAACTCTTGAAAATATCACGAATAAGCCTTTTGCAAGAGACATTTCAAATATTCCTCAGTAACGCCACACTCTCCACATGATATCCACATGATGTGTCTGTGGGAATAAATCAAATAGCGTAACATACTCTGGCCAATATTGTTCAGACGCAGCCTTATAGGCTTTCTTCACCCTGTAAGGAACATCCGACATTTCGGCATAGTTCATCGGATAAGTGTCAGCTATAAAACGCCATCCCTACTTATCATCGAATATCTGCTTAAATTACACAGATTCTCGATTTATTAAGATTGATATGATTTGCTATTGACAGCCTATTTTTCCAATAGACAAATTGTTTCGATATGATATGTTTGCGGGAATAAATCAAACGGCGTGACCTGTTCCAAATGATACCCACCAGATATGAACCTCTGCACATCTCGACTCAATGTGGCCAGGTCGCAGGAAACATAGGCAATTGTCCCTGGTTTAAGAGATAGAATAGCATCCAGGGCAGCGCGATCAATTCCAGCGCGGGGAGGATCAACCACAACAATATCCGATTTGACTTTCAAACCGGGCAATACTTTCTCGACGGCGCCTTCATATAACTCGACATTATCAAATTCATCCAGGTTGACAGCAAAATCTGTGCAGGCTGTTGGGGCAATTTCGACGCCGATAACCTGGCCGACGCGCTCGGCTATAAAAGCGCTGAATAATCCGACGCCGCAGTACAGATCCATCACGCAAGAGTTTGGTTTTAAAGGAAGAACATCCAGCAAATGCTGCACCATATTCGCCGCCTGTGATGTATTGACCTGAAAGAATGATTCGGCTGATACTGTGAAAGTCCGGCCCATCACTGACATCATAATGTAATCATTGCCAGCCAGTACTGAAGGTCCATCCGGCCCGATATGAACCGCCGAAAGCGGGATATCCACATTAAACTCAGGCGGCATAGGATCGTCGCCTTCAAGCAGCAATAAAACCTCCTCACCTGTTCCTGCTCGCAGGCTAACCCTTTTCAATCCGGGGATTGCTTCCACATCCAATAAGCGCCAAGTCTCGGCTAATAAAGGCTCCAATAAATGACATTCCTGGATGGCAACAACATGATGGGAATTAGCTGACTGAAATCCCAGCTCTCCTTCGGGAGTCAGGTGAAATTGTGTATGGTTGCGGTAATTCCATTCTTGAGGCGAAGGTACGATGGATTTAACCGGCGGCGACTTAATCCCTCCAATTCGCTCAAGCAATTCGCCCACAATGGCTGCTTTCGCTTCCAGTTGTCTGACGCAAGAGAAATGCTGGTAATGACATCCTCCGCAAGTTGTAAAATGCTGACAGCGCGGGGTGATGCGTTCCGGCGACGGTTCGATGATCTCGACCAGTTCTCCTTTTGCATGTCCGCGTTTCTCCTCAATTATACGTACACGCACCCGCTCGCCGGGCAATCCATAGGGAACAAATACCGCTTTGCCATCGGGTAGCCGCCCCATCACATCCCCTCCATAAGTCGGGGTGTTGAGGGTGATTTCATAATCCGTCATTAACCTGACTCCTTATACCTGCTGGCAATATAAAAGCCCTGCGCAGGTTCGTGATCTGTTGACACAATCATTTTTCGATCCATCGCAAGGCTTTTTTCTCGTCCTTCTTCAAACGCGGATAGCAGAGGCGAGATTTAGTCAAGGAAATCAATTACATCTGCTTGATAAATTCTTCCATCGCTGCCAAAAGTGCATCCACATCTTTGAGTTGCAACTCACCCATGGTCGCGACGCGATAGGTTTTACCCTTCAAGTCGCCATAACCGTTGGCAATGCGCATACCGCGCTGCTGCAAAAAGCCGTTCAGAGCGGAAATATCGATGTTCTTCGTGTTATTGACGGTTACCACTGTCTTCGATTCGTAGCCTTTAGCGGCAAAGACTGGCTGACCGTGAGCCTCTGCCCACTCGCCAACGCGCTTCGACATGGCGGCATGCCGGGCAAAACGATTATCCAGACCCTCGGCCAATATCCGGTCAAGCTGGTAATCCAGGGCAAAGATAAGGGGCATAACAGGCGTCATCGGTGTGGAATCTTTTACACGATGTTTTTCCAGCAGCAGGATATCAAAATACCAGCCGCGATTGGCGACAGTTTCAGCTTTCTTCATCGCCCGTTCAGAAGCGCACCCAAGAGAAAGGCCAGGCGGCAATGCCAGGCATTTCTGGGACGAGGTAAGTAAGAAATCCAGTCCCCAGGCATCCATTTCAATCCGCGCCCCACCCAATGAGGAGACGGCATCGACCAGGATGAGTGTATCAGGGCTAACTTCGTGCACCACTTTTGCCAGCTCCTGCACCGGGTTCATCACGCCGGTGGAGGTTTCATTATGAACAATTGTCACAGCCTCGTAGTGTTTTTTCTTGAGGGCGTCTGCCAGCATATCAGGCAAGATAGCCTGTCCCCAGGCAACTTCCAGCTTATCGGCTTTCTTGCCATTATTCGTGGCAACATCATTCCAGCGTTTTGAAAAAGCGCCATTAATACAGGAAAGGATGCTCTCCTGGGCAAAATTACGGACGCCCATCTCTTGCAGCCCAGAACCTGACGAGGTTGAAATATAAACCGGGCGCGTTGTAAAGAATATCTGGCGGGCTTTTTCCTCTGAGCGACGAAAAATTGCTTCAAAGTCCTTGCTTCTGTGAGGAATCATTGGCTTCGTCTGCTGAGCCAATACATCTGAGACAACATCTACAGGCCCTGGAACAAACATAGGGGACATACGTACCTCCTTTTGATAGGGTATTGGATTTGGGTTATTTGATGATAAACGAAAGTACGATCAAAACAACAAAAAAGGATCCTGCTAACATACCAATACGTTTCAAGTCCTTAATCACGGTTGAATAATCCGGATTAAACTCTTCGCTTAATGAAGAGCGCCTCGGTTTTGGCATAGCTATCGTGGCTGCTGTTGTTTCAGCCTGAGCCGCCGGCAAACTGGTTTTAGAACGTGAAACCTGGCGTTTAGTTTTTTTACTCATGAGATATCTCCTTTATACTAGGCAAGTTACAAGATAAGCAATAAGACCATATCAAGGGGTATTTTGCAAACGGGCTGTAATCACTATCCGCTTGTTATCAACCATATACGGATAGCAAGAAATCAACGTGATGGTTGGATCTGTAGTAGCAGCCATCACTTCCACCTGACCGGGATCAACTATTTGAGAATTGTTGATGATATAAACATAATTACGTTGATTAGTAAAGAGCGTTATCTGATCGCCAATTTTGAGCTTGTCCAGATCTCTAAAAATTTCACCAAAAATATCATTGTGCGCTGATAAAACCATATTCCCATTTTGGCCCGGGTTTACAGTGCCAATGTGCTGACCGACGCCCTTCTTCAGTTGTTCCCATCCATCACCCTGAACAACCGGTGCATCGACATTAATCGCCGGTATCTGAATACGGATAGCCTGTTCGGGCCCCGGCGTTGGCGCCGGAAGATTCGCCAGCGATTGAACCAGCGGGCGCAAATGCTCTGGAATTTCAGCATCGTTTGGGACTGCACCACCCGCAGCATTAGGCGGCGTATGTCCCGAAGGCAATACAACCGCTGATATCAGCGGCGTGGGAGTTAAACCAGGTTGCTGCAAAGCAGAAGCCACCTCCTTGTTCAGCGTGCGTAATAAATTCAATCCATTGAAAAGCACAAACAACAACCCAACAACTGCAATGATTTCCACAGCATATAAAAAACGCTCCAGCATTCGCTTGCGTTTTGGCTTTTCTCTTTTTAAAGTAATCTCTTCAACAACTTCCTCCGGATCCTCATCCAGCTTCAACTCTGAGAGCGGCGATTTGGATTCCGCGGTGAAAGTATCCGGCGTCAACGGACTGATACGCCCGGTACGCCGGAAATGTTCTACTCGTTTCTGATGTACACCACGCCGTCTGTCAATTAACATCCGGCGCAATTCATCAACAGTCAAATCTTCGGCATATTGTTTACGCGCCACGATCTTCATTATAACCGGATTCTTGGGGTCGGGGAATAGACAAACATCCTTTTTCTTCACCAACCATGCGAAGTCAACCGGCAAAATCCGAATTGAATTGCTTCTTGTGTTTCACTCGCGCCAGGTAATTAAATTGTTATCAGAACAATAGCTGCCAGGCATGTCAAAACGCCGATCCATTGACTCTGTGATATTTTCTCTTTCAACACAATACCGGCCAGAAACACAGTCGTTGCCGGATACATCGAAGATAACACAGCAGCTATATCGAGCCGGGTGAATTGTTTGGCCAAAATATAAAAAACATTACCACCGGCATCCAAAACACCGGCGAACAATGCAATTGGGTTAGAAGATAAAGACGGAAATTTCAGACGATTCATGCGAAGCATGATTATCCCAACCAGCAGCGCCATCATTCGTGAAATGATCAGGGGAGTAAATATTTTTCCGGGTTCAACCAGGGCGATTAGAATAAAAAAACTGCCAAATCCCGTCCCTGCCAGACAGGCCAGCCAAAAACCTTTTCGCGATACAGCGTCTTCATCTGTTGGCGCCTGAGATACAAACCAGATTCCTGCAAAAGCGAGAATAAAACCCGCCATCTGTATTGCAGTAGGCAGACCTTGAGTAAGAGCATTGAATCCAACCGGTAAAATAGCAGCAATAACCGCTGATATCGGCGCGACACTGGCAGTAAACCCCAGAGACAGCGCATAATAGAGTGCAGCTATTCCAATCGAACCCAATGTTCCAGCCAACATGGCATAAACAATACTGAGCGGCGCCGGAATGGCCTCATGCCAGAGGATAGCGAATATAATCAGTAAAATAATACCCGGAAAAGCGGACAATGCCAGAACTTGAAACTGGTTGCTCTTTCGTGTGGCTAACCCACCGCTGAAATCCCCACCGCCCCATACAATTGCTGAGGTAAGCGCCAGTAATATCCCCAAGAGGTTGACAGAAAATGACATCTTTACTGAAGCCTATTCAATCCAGGGAAGATAATTATCAGCTTTCTATTATATATTGATAACAGATCATTGTCTGCTTCTTTTCAAAACCTTCATCGAGATATAAAGCAGCAGCCCTTTCATTCTCGGAATTAACCACCAATTCTGTTGTCTCAAGTCCATTCCTGTATCCTGCCTGAATCGCCGCTCGAAGCAGTTTACGTCCCAGCCCTTGATGTTGATATTTTGGAACAATCGCCAGGCCGCCGATGAAGCCTATCCGTTTATTGTTATCGTTAACTTCTTCGGTTACCCGAACAGTACCCACTGGCTCTTCATCATTACATAAAATAAGCATTCCTTCTTTGAAATAACCTTGTTCTTCAACCATCCTGACAACCTGCTCAGGAAAGATATCCATTTGACCGAGCAGATCTTTAAAGCCGGCATTTCGAACATCACACCAGGCCTCTACATCACGGGTCACATCGAAAGGGTGGAGGTGAAACCCCACAGGAAATGTAAAATCGCCAACTTCTCGATGCGGTCGCTGCATCAGCCAGCTATACCGTTGGATAGTAAACCCCGCCTGCTCGAAAGCATTCCTGGCATCGTGGCGATTTTCTGGAAGAAACAAGTAAACCCAATCAAGATTACTACAATGGCTTAAGATAGCTTTTAAAAGGAGCTGATATTCATCCGCTTTTTGAGAAAGGACGTGGAAGATTCGAAAGCGTCCGGTTCTGTTATGACGATAATCCTCAAGCATTAAAGAGGCAGCGCCTATAAGTTGGTTAGCATCTGATAATAAAATGTAAGCTGGTTCATCCTCACCAATTTCAAATGTGTCGGGTGATAAATCCTCGTCAGATATATAAGACTCGTCATGTTCCCGACCGAACGTTTTACAGTAGCTAATAAAATCAACCAGTCTATCAGAGCTTAATGGCTGAATGGCCATGACGCGCCTCCATGATAAAGTGAACATAATAAAAGAGAATACAACATATTATCTATATTCAAATTCCCCCTGGCAAAGAGTTATTACTTTGAAAAGAACAATATCAAGAGCCTTTTGTCAACAAGCGATCAACCAAGCGGTCAACGAACCGTTTGCGACTTGCGTTGTCGTGCATATCTATCCCAAAATTCTTTTTAAATAATGTAGGTGCAAGAATGTTCAACATGACCGCCGAAGCGATTTGCATACAGGCAAGACGCAACTCATCCATATCCAGGTCGGAACCGCTTTCCTTGAGATCTCTTGCCATATTTTCAATAAAACCGCTCAACTTTTCAATCAACAGGGGATCATATTTACCATCAACAATCAAATGGTAATAATGCGCCCGCGTGATACCCGGAAAATTATTCCCACCTACTATAATCTCATTAAAAACAGCCGCGCATCTTTCTTTCGGCGAGCCTACCAGCAGCGGCTTAACACCTTCCCAATCGAAAGCATTATCAAGCGTCACTTCCATACAACGTTTTATCAAAGCTTCCTTGCTGCGAAAGTAGTAATTGATCGCAGCGCTGTTGACATTTGCCATCTCAGCTATCTTTCGATTTGTGGCGCCATTGATGCCATATTTCTCAATACAATCAATTGCAGCTCGAACAATTTTTTCTTCAACGCTTGTGGGAATTTGTTCCATAATAATCTCTGAAACTATTCATGGGTATTACAAATTTTACTGGATAATTCCCATAACGCCTGAGCTGTTTCAACATTCCGCGCCCGATGGCTGGGCATTTTGGGTTGAAGATCGCGCCAATAGTATTCGTCAGGGTGCGATAGTACTCTTTCACTGCCTAAATAGAGAACCGTTTTAGCAGGCACCTCGGGTTGCGTACCGGAACGCTGGCGAATCCTCCAGACCAAATAGGAAATACCACGCGTACCCTTCGCTCCAATATCCGTATTCACTAATCCGGGGTCAACCGCATAGGCTCGGACATTCGTATGGGCCATGCGCCGGTTGAACTCCAGAGTAAAAAGCACATTAGCCAGCTTTGAAACCTTGTACGCCCATAGCCCATTAAAAATTACCGGATTATTGAGGCGCTTGATATTGATCCAGGTACGGTAATGCGAAGCAGAACTGACTGTAATCACTCTTCCATTGGGAACTTTTTTGAGCAAAGGCAGTAATTCCATCGTCAATAAAAAGGGTGCAAAGTGATTGACTGCCATCGTTAACTCAAGACCATCTTCGGTTTTAATATAATGGTCAGCATAAGTGCCGGCATTATTGACTAAGACATCAACACCCGATTTTCCCCATTGCTTCAATGCCTCAGTGATATTTTGGGACAGCGACCGCACCTGGCTAAGGCTGGACAGATCAGCAATTAAATATTTCACCGGCGCATCCGGAAAGGCAGTACGAATTGAATTTTCTGCTGTCTGGCAACGATCTTGATTGCGTCCCACACCGATAATCCCGGCGCCTTGCGCAGCAAAGGCTTGCGCTGAAGATAATCCAATCCCCGATGTTGCACCTGTGACAACGACAATCTTATCGTTGAGGCTTTTTTGTACAGTCATTCATGCTCCTCATAATTTATAGTTGACAATTTATTCTACCTCAATCGCGCGATTAGTCAAGACGTTTCAATCAATCGTTTCAATCAATTGATTGACTTTTTTCAAGATTTGAATTATTATATATTCAATCGATTGATTGAACCACATAGTTAACAAAACAGGAGAACCAATATTATGACAACTTACATAATGATAACCGGAGCAACAGGCGGTCTGGGCAGCACGTTTGCTATTGAATGCTCAAAACGTGGTTTCCCCCTTTATCTGACAGATCGCTGCGAAGAAGTCGCTGATCTTGCCCAATATCTCACAAAAACCTACGGAAATGAAATCCGCAGCCAGGTTTGTGATCTGACGTCCATACAGGCGCGTACAGATTTGTTTACCAACTTACAATCCAATGGACTGCGCTTCTGGGGATTAATCAACGTCGCAGGATTGGACTACGAAGGCGCATTTCTGGAGCGTTCGCGCTCTCAAATACTCAATATTATTCAATTGAACATCGAAGCGACCGTCGATATGACCTATGCAATCCTCAACAACCGCGACCTTGAAAAACGTTTTATGCTGCTCAACGTATGCAGCCTGGCTGCATATTCACCCATGCCATATAAAGCCACTTATGCAGCAACAAAACGTTACTTGCTGGATTTTTCACTGGCGCTACGCTCAGAGATTCGTCCGTTTGGCACAGTCACAGCCCTCTGCCCGGCCGGCATGCCAACCACACCCGAGACAATGCGGAAAATTTTCGCTCAGGGTTTTTGGGGAAAAATCACAACTGAAAACGCGGATTTTGTCGCCCGCAAGGCGCTGAAAGCCGCTCTGAAAGGCAGCGCAATCTGCATACCGGGTTTCTTGAATCAGTCCCTGCAATGGCTGGAATCGCTTGTGCCGGTCTCATGGAGCATCAAATTAATCGAAAAAAGGTGGAAAGCCGCGCAGGAAGAAGAAGTCTCCTGGCGTCCTTCTTATATGTATTCATAAATCCATGTTTACTGATAACATGGGGCAATAAGAAATAAATCCCATCAATGGTTCACAGGGTTGTCTAGAATGGATATAGACAACCCTATTCATATCAAATTTTTTAATAGCTCTCCGCAAAAATTACTGGCTCGTTTACTGAGATTCACAGATTGAATCACCCCACTCTCAAGCACAATTTACAACAGACGTATTATAATAGGCCAATGATGATGACCTGTGAATATTGCGCCACAGCGAATCCCAAAGAAGCATTGGTTTGTATTGCATGCGGCGCTCCGCTACCGACGCCTAAGCCGAAGTCAACGCTCACGCCTGAAGTAGAGATTGTATCCACCCGGGTTCCTACCAGAACTCAAAAGATTTCCACAGAAGAAGCTCGTCAGGCAGGGGAAAAGCTGGATAAAGTTTACACTACTGCATTCTCCACATACGCCACCCTATGGCGTACACTGGCCGAAGCCGCCGCCATTGCAATCGCCGGTTTTGGGATCGGCTTCGTTGGCGGTGCAATTGGTCCCGCAACAATCGGAGTGATTGGCGCCGCAGTTGTCGGTTTAGTCGTTGGTCTATCACGTAAGAACTATTATTTGACTCTATTGGGGGCGCCAATTGGATTGATCATAGGTGTATTGATTAGCGTCTTGCTCTGGTTTCTAAAAGCAAGCCCTACAATAATTGTCCTCGTTATTACGCTGGGTTCTATATCGGCAGCATGGATCGGCAGTTATCAAATTCCACTCAGCCGCCTGAATTGGTGGGAAAAAGCACGGCCATGGCTGGGAACAGCCGGAGGATTTATTTTTGGATTGCTGGGTGCGCTGCTCGGCTATGGGGTTCGCGCCATTGTTCAAACGGTGATTGGTTAAATAACAAATGAATCTTCAATCCATCATCGATTGGGACGACCACGCTTCCAAAAAACTTCGCTTAAAAGACGAAAACAAGTTGCTTTGGCGGCTGGCAACCTTTACTGCTCATTCCGGAGATTCCTGGTTCTGGCTACCAGGACTGGGAATTGCATGGATTTTCGCCAGCGGTATCTGGCGTGTCCGCCTGGCAACAATCATCTTTGGGATGATTTTTCTGGCCTTATTCGTTTTAGCGATCAAATTTACCGTGCGCCGGGCGCGGCCTGCTGGAGAATGGGGCGCTATTTACCGCAATACAGATCCACACTCCTTCCCTTCCGGGCATGCTGCGAGAGCTGCCATGCTGGCAGTCGCCATGCTGGGCTTGGGTCCAACGTGGCTTGGGATATTACTGTTATTATGGGCGCCTCTCGTCTGCCTGGCGCGGGTCGCCACAGGCGTTCATTACCTGTCTGATGTTGCAGCAGGTATCTTAATCGGTATTCTCATGGGATCAGGAATCCTTTTAGTACAGCCATTGTTAATTAGCCGATTACCATTTTTCTTCTAATCCGATTCATAATAATTAAAGATTGAGAATAACTCTCAATCACTTTAACATCCAATAATTACTATTAACATTATTGCAAAATAATGAGGGAATCATGGCTCAAATCACACAAACTATTAAAGCCGCAGTAGTACAGGCCGCGCCGGCGCTTTTTGACCGGGAAGCAAGCCTCGAAAAAACCTGCCGCCTGACACACGAAGCAGCACAACAGGGAGCGCAATTAATTCTCTTCCCCGAAGCGTTCATCCCCGCCTACCCACGCGGCCTGACCTTTGGCGTTATTGTCGGCCAGCGTAAACCGGCCGGCAGGTTAACCTGGGAACGTTACTGGCAAAACGCAGTTGATGTCCCTGGCCCTGCCACAGATACATTAGGCCAGGCAGCTAAAGAAGCCGGCGCATTTCTTGCCGTCGGCGTCATCGAACGGGATACGCAATTCAGCGGCGGGACGCTTTATTGCACTATGCTCTACTTTGGTCCAAACGGCCAGCTATTGGGAAAACACCGCAAAATCAAACCCACCGCCGCAGAACGCCTGATTTGGGGAGAAGGCGATGGCAGCACCTTAACCGTCATTGATACATCCATCGGAAAGATTGGCGGATTAATCTGTTGGGAAAACTACATGCCATTGGCGCGCATGACGCTCTACGCCAAAGGAGTGGAACTTTATCTGGCGCCCACAGCCGATTCGCGCGACTCATGGCAGGCGACTTTACGCCATATTGCCTGCGAAGGACGCTGTTTTGTTCTTGGCTGCAACCAGTTTGTCACCAAAGATATGTACCCGGCAAACCTTCCCGGAATCGAGGAACTTGCCGATCTTCCCGACATCATGTGCCGGGGAGGGAGTGCTATTATCTCACCAATGGGAGAAATTTTAGCCGGGCCGCTTTTTGACGAGGAGGGTATTCTCTATGCCGACCTGGATATGCGTGAAATCACCCGCAGTAAATTTGATTTCGACGTCGTTGGGCATTACGCCCGGCCTGATGTATTCCAATTGATTGTTAATGAAGAGCCATTGCCCGCGGTTACTTTACAAAATAAAAGCAACAATTGAGGTTTACAACATATAGCTGATTAATCATATTCACTATATGGAGATCGCCGTCTAATGACAGAAAATCCGAAAACGGAACCTAATCTGACTGACGAGATTCGTGAGTTGGGTAATAATCTCAGCAGCATTTTGCATACGCTATGGAATAGTCCAGAACGTCAGGAAACCCAACAAGAAATCGAATCAGATATAAATGAACTCGAAGCCACATTAAATAAAAACTGTTCAGGAATTTTCAGCCAGTGATACCGGACAACGCGCCAGAGCTAATCTGGAAAATTTCCGCAGCCGGGCCAGCAATGATGAATTTAGCGCGCAAGTTCGGAATGATTTATTGAATGCACTAAAGAAAGTCAATGAAGAATTAGACGAAGTCAGCCGCCAATGGCGCGAAGCTGCCCACACAACTCAAGGCGACCACACCACTACACCTGGTGCATCCAGTTGACAGAACCTGGTCACTAAGGTATGCTTAATTTCGGGAGTGGTTGAGTCCCGGTGGGCTTCCCGGTCTTCAAAATCGGTGGCGGGTCGCGTTGCGGGCCGC
>CAZDAW010000049.1:0-22566 GCA_964503685.1 uncultured Anaerolineaceae bacterium
CACCGCGCGAATGATAGGGATAAAGGGTCTCATGGTTTAATGGGTATTTCAAACCTTCGGTCAAAACACCAATAACTTCTTCGCCTAACGGAAGCAGTGAAATAATTTCGCCCGGCTTGCCCTGAATTTCAACTTGACTGGAAATGAGAAAAGCTTCATCCAGGCCATCAAATAAGTGAACGTCGCGCTGACGCAGCAGAGGCATGGTCAACAAGAATAAATTGACTAAAGTTTGATCCAGTCTGCCGCCAAAGGGGGCAATAATAAGAATACTCGTAAACCCCTCTTGTACCGCGAATTCCAGGGCAAGTTCAAGATCAGTCTCATTTTTATCAACAGGGTATTGGAGAAACCTGACGCCGGAACGAATCAGCTCACCGCGCAGCGGATCGGCAAGAGAATCCATATCACCGATTACGACAGCCGGCCGCAATCCTAACTTTTGAAGATGATATGCTCCCCCGTCAACCGCAATCAAGGAATCGCTGCCCTGTAGCATGGCGCATACTGCCTGGAAATCCTGCAAATCCCCGTTGGTGAAAATAACTGCGCGTTGGTCTGTATTCATAAACAAACACCTTCCGCCGGGGAAGGTGTTTGTAGATACTCAACTGACAACTCCCTCCGCCGGCATTACCCGGATCAGGTTCAGCGGGTCGAGGGCAAGCGGCCCTCCTCTCAGCCCAAATCGTTCGGGCTCCCCGTACAATAATATCTACCAAGAGTATAGTATTATCCAGATGAATTGTCAACCGGGCGCGGCTGCCAATTAAACGGAATAATCTGATTCATATAAAGCAGGCAGGGTTCATCATTTTTCCATTGAATAATCGTCATAGAAGTCAAATCGATATTAATCCGATGAAGACTATCCAACGGCGCCCCCAAATAGTGAAGCGCAGCCAAACGAATCGCATCGCCATGCGTAATGCATGCTACCACATCATCAGGCTTGCAGCTCATTCGAATATTGTCGAGCTCCTTGCAGACGCGTTTCTGGGCATCCACAATGGATTCGCCGCCCGGAAACTGAATTAGAGCGGGTTTCTGCTGAACCTGCTGCCAGTACTTTGTATGGCGTAATTGTTTATAGGTCTTGCCTTGCCAGGTTCCATAATCGATTTCGTTTAATCCATTCCGAATTTCGACCTGTAAACCCTTTGAATTCGCCAGAGGAGCAGCCGTTTCCAGAGCGCGTTCCATCGGACTGCTGTAAATAGCGCTGATCGATATATCCGCAAGGGCTTCTGCAACCTGAATAGCCTGCTTTCTTCCATGTTCATTCAAATGAACCCCAGGCAGTCGGCCAACCAGGCGGGTTTTAACTAGATCGTTGTCACCGTGACGGATCAGTATGATAGTCAGCATTCAAATCCTTTTGATTACTTTCTACCCCTAAAGCTTTTGCTTGCGCATCTCGCCAGCGAGTGAGCGTTTCATTAACTTGGGCCTCATAACCCTGGTCGGAAGGTTTATAAAAATAAGTTCCTAACAACCTAGTTGGTAAATATTGCTGTGGAATGAAATGTCCGGGAAATTCGTGCGGATACTGATAGCCTTTACCGTGCCCCAACCCTTTAGCGTCGCGGTTGGCATCCATCAAATGAGTCGGCACGGCGCCAACCCCTTCTTGTTCCACCGATTCAAGCGCCTTGAAGTACGAGCAGGCCGAATTTGATTTTGGAGCCGTCGCAAGATAAAGAGTCGCTTCAACAATTGGGAAGATGCCTTCCGGCAAGCCGATATATTCATAAGCATAAGCGGCTGCGGTTGCCACCATGATCCCACGCGGGTCAGCCAGGCCAATATCCTCTCCGGAAAGGACGATAAGCCGGCGCAAAATAAAACGCGGATCTTCGCCAGCAGCCAGCATTCTTGCCAGCCAATACAGGGCGGCATCAGGATCGGAACCACGTACCGACTTGATGAACGCCGAGATTGTATCGTAATGAGCATCCCCATCGCGGTCATATAATACAGCCCGTTTCTGAATGCTTTCTTGCGCCACGTCTAATGTGATATGGATAGTTCCATTCTCGTCCTGAGGTGTACTTTCCACAGCCAGTTCAAGAGCATTGAGCAAATTCCGGGCATCGCCGCCAGAAACGCGCAGCAAATGAAGACGAGCATCCTGATCCACCTTAATTACGCGTCCCCCATAACCGCGTTTTGTGTCAGTCAATGCGCGTTCTATCAACACATCCAGTTGAGTTTCAGATAAAGGCTCTAACTGAAATAAACGGGAACGCGAAACCAGAGCGGGGATAACCTGAAAGTAAGGATTCTCCGTCGTTGCCCCAATCAAAGTGATCATTCCATTTTCTACGTGAGGCAACAAGGCATCCTGTTGAGCTTTATTCCAGCGATGGACTTCATCGACAAAAAGCAGTGTGCGCCGTTTATACATTTTTCGCCGATCGGCGGCGCCTCGAATTACCTGACGCAGTTCCGCAACGCCGGCCAGGACAGCAGAAATACTCTCGAAATGCGCCTGAGTATGATTGGCAATCACTCTCGCCAGTGTTGTTTTTCCAGTACCTGGCGGCCCGAAGAAAATGATCGACGAAAACAGGCGGTCCGCTTCGATTGCCCGGCGCAAGAGTTTCCCCTCGCCGATGATATGCTCCTGCCCAACTATCTCGTCAATTGTAAGTGGGCGCATCCGCGCCGCCAGGGGCATTTCCCGCTCTATTTGTTCCTGCATGGCATGTTCAAACAGATCCATTTTACGCCTGAGCTATACTCTCAATATAAGTCTTAATCGTTGGTATTCCGCTCAACTTATCATAATAAAAGTTATTTACAATATTTATAACCTCCGCCCGGGCAGCTTCGGCCTGAGGAGAAAGCTCCTGACCACTTCTCTCTCTGGAAAGCACGTCGCGCAACCTCAACAGCAGGCGGATAATTTCCGATTCTTCTTCGCCTTCAAGCGCTTTTACCACCTGGTAGATCAATTGGTCAACATGAGCCAGTAAAGCATCAAGTGTAATATTAGAGCCGGGCTTGAAGCAATCATCCATTGTACGGATAAGCGACCAGACCTGATATAAAACTGTTGTCGGCTCATCAAATAGTTCACGAATAAAGGCTGCTTCCTGATAACGCCCTGTCAAACGGAAAATGTTATACATCCGTTTGGCTGCCTTACCATAGTTGATGTCTTTCGTCAGATACTTCTTTACCTCATATTCAAGCTGGTGAACATAATCATCCAGCGCATCAGCAGATACTTGTTTGGATAACTTGGTAAAAACCGGAATTGACTCGGCTTCGAGATAAACTTCCTGAAAATAGGGATCAAGATACCCGTCTAAAGGCGTTATAGATCCATCGGGCGCTTCCCAGGTTACATCCAGCATATTGCTGGCGTTAACGAGAACGCCATGAACAGTGTCTGTGACCACCCAGTCGAGTTTCGTCCATCCAGGATCATCTCTCACCTCATCCCAGGTGATTTCGATTGGAGTTCCATCTGGTTTAGTCAGCGCTATCTTTCCTTCCAAGGCTTCAAGCGCATTCCAGGAAATTGGCGAACCAGCTTTTACCAGATTACCCCTCCGAATGGCATCAAATGGAAAAGAGCCAAATTTAATTTCGATAAGCTGGTATGTCGCCCCCTTGAACGTATCCTTGATCTTTTTTTGCATAACCTCCGATAAAATGCGGCAGGCCTCCTCTTTGGTCGGCGCTTTAATGTTAATACGTTCAAAATAATCACAATCGCCTGGGTATGTCTGGATTTTCGATTGGGCAGATGAACCAGATAGCGCCAACGCGGTTTCAACAACACCGGGTATATCTTCAAATCCCACTAATTCACCGATTTTTCGGAAATGAGCCAATTCTGCCGGGTTGAAATCCAGCATACTGATCCGGTGGCCAAAAACGCCGCTTCTTTCATCAACCACAACATCGCCCTTATTCTGTTCTGCCGTCATGGCAGTTAACCACTGGATGGCGTCCATCTCATCCAATTCGATTCCCAGGCGTTTAGCCGATTCAATTATTCTATTCAAATCCTCAGACGGCGCCGACTGTTGTTTACTGCTCATTTCTCCTCCTCTTATGCGTTGGGTCGAAATAAATCAGATGTCAATTTACTTCACTATTGGCTGTAAGCTCTGCCAGCAATTTCGAAAAAATTTCTCCCTGGTCAATGGCGTCTTCCAGAGCATTGTGTTTAAGTTCTCGATTATCAAGCTCATTCGCGCTGATATGCCTGAAAGAAGTGGAACGCCAGGGAACCCGTTTCATACCCATATATAATGCTTTAATGTCAAGAGCGCTGTGGCCAAATGGATTATGACCAAGATAATAATGGAAATAATCATTGATAAACATCCAATCAAAAGCAGCATTGAAGGCAACAAAAATTGGCCTCATTTCCGATGAAATATTCTGTACGAGCCAGTTTTCAAATCGCTTCATTGCTTCGACCGGCGATACACCTTCCTTGAGTAAACGACTCATCGACAAACCGCTGATTGACAAAGCTTCGGAGGTATATTGATCATTGATCGGCTGTAATTCAACATAAAAAGTTACATGGGGCCTGGCAACCAGACAGGCCCCAATCGATAAAATCGAATGCTGGCGCGGGTGCGGCCCGCTCGTCTCGATATCGACCGATACATAAGCAGGAATTTCAGAGGAGAATGACGAAGATGGGATAGAAACGGGTAAATTTGGGACCATTAAAAAACGACCTTTGGGGTTAATGGCATAATATAATTACAGGGTCATTTTACCATAGGGATTTGAGATAAACACACTCTCGGTTATTGCTGGCGGTTTACCAGGTAAATACCAATCACAGTAAGCAATGTTCCACTCATTTGCGTGATACTCATCATTTCACCCAGCAAAGGAATCGCAAACAACGTTACAGTGATGGGTTGACCGACCATCGTGGGAGCGACCAGTGAGGCAGGCAAATGACCAAGTGCATACGCAGAGAGAACAAAAGCGATAACCTGAATAAAGATAGCCGCTCCCAGAAAGTTTAAATACGTTAACGAGGAATACCCCAATAACGGATTCCCGGCTATCAAATTAAAAATCAACAGGGTCAAACTGCTAAAGATGCTCACAATCCACATATATTGGATTGCCCCATGATATTTTCTTCCATATTGCGTGATCAAAAAGTACGCCCCATAGAACAGGCTTGATACAAGAGCGATCAGATCGCCATGCGTCAATGTTGGATGGAGAAAGTAATCTCCACCCATAACCAGAACAGCGCCAATCAAAACGAATAATAAACCAACCCAAAAACTGCCCTTCAGTTTTTCCCTCAAAACGAAAAGCGCAAATAGAGCTACCCACAAAGGAGCTATCCCATTCAACAAGGTCGCATTAGCAGCCGTGGTATGTTGTACTGCTATTGACCAGCTGGCCATATCGAAGCCATTTGCCACACCGCCTAATATTGGAAACAGCCAGCCGCGCCAACCTAGCTTCAAACCCGGAAATCCTCTGCGCATAACAAAGGGTAACAAAAGAATCACCGCTATCGTCATCCGGTAAAACCCAGTGACGGGCCCTGGCGCATCGGCCCAGCGAACAAACATGGGAGAAAATCCCAGCGCCAGTATTCTGACTGCAAGCGCCAGATACGATAACCTGTTTTATGAATCCTTCATACAGAAACCGACTTGTTCCAGGCCTTCAATAAAGCAGGTATTTCAGCTAAACTGGAAACGGTGGCAGCAGGAACGATCTCGCCTTTGTAAGCCAAATCAACCGGATCATTTGCCCGGCGGGTGATCCAGATGCTGTGCATTCCCAGATTATTAGCGCCGATAATATCAGCGCTGAGCATATCACCTACCATGACCGCCTGAACCGGGAGCAGATCGAATTGATTCAGCGCATGTTCAAATATTCTGGGGTGCGGCTTGCGCAATCCAAACGCCGCAGAAGAGATAATGAATTCAAAATAAGGGCGCAAGCGGGCGTTATCAATCAATCGTTGAACATTCGGGTCATCGCTTGCATTGGAAATAATTCCAAGATAGTATCCCTGTTCTCTTAAGGCATTCAGTGTCTGATGTGCATCATCTTCCACATGCCAATGCGCTTCTGAGACTGCAAACATCGCTTTGATGGCCGATTTCAAAATCGAATCTTGAACATCCCGATATCCCCATTCGGCCAATAAAGTATGCAAAATATTATCTTGAGAATATTCGATGCAATCTACGTTGCGGTCGCGCCAATATAATTCAAATCTTTCATCAACCGCTTTTAAAAACTTTTCCGTATTAAGGTTTAACCCGGCTTGTTGCAGTGATTCGATTAATACAAGATGAGCTTGACGCAAAACCGACGGCCATTCGCCATCAAAATATATCAATGTGCTGCCAAGATCAAAAAACACAGCTTTGAGCTGTTTATGGTTTGTGTCATTAACATTCATTACTATCAACTAGCATTCGCTTTGCACCAATAAATGTCAATATCCCCGTTCACGATCATACTCATTGTAAAGTGACATTCCACTTAAATAATGGCGCAAATTATCGACAAATACCTTTACTCCTCTCTCGCTATATTGTGCGCTGTTTCCAGCAATATGAGGAGTTATTATAACATTAGGCAACTTCCAAAACAGACTATCAACCGGCAACGGTTCGGTCGCAAAAACATCCAGAGCAGCGCCGGCTACTTTGTGTTCTGTCAGCGCCGATAACAATGCTTCATCGTCAACAACATGACCCCGGGAAACATTGACGATAAACGCCGTTGGTTTAAAAACATCAAACTCCTCCGAACTGATAATGTGTCGAGTAGCAGGGGTCAAGGGCGTGCAGACAACAACAAAGTCGCATTCTTTGATCACCGATTTTATCGCCTGCGGTGGATACAGCCGGGTAAAGAAATCACCTGCCGGATCGCCCAGCCCATCAACTGTATATCCTGGGTCTTCAGGATGCATGGCATCATATTTGACCGCCAGAATTCTGGCGCCGAAAGGTTGGAGCAAACGAGCAACCTGCCGACCAATGCTTCCGTACCCGATAATCCCCACTGTGCTATCCCGTAACTCAAGAGGGGCAAAACGTTCCCAACGATCGCTTGGCCACTCACATCTCATCTGATGCGAATGCATATCAGGCAAACGGTGACCCAACGCCAGCAATGTCATCGTCACGTATTCGGCCACTTGAGAGGCAGAGGGCCCGCTCAATGTTGTCAATACCAGATCGGTCTTCTGCATGATCGGGTGTTGAGCGACAAAATCAATGGCAGTATAGTGGAATTGTATCCAGCGTAATTTTGGAACCAGGTCAGGTAATGGAAGCAACCTGGCAGTATACAGAATCTCTGTCTGCGCCCATATCTCCCGAGGTATATCCTCAGGCTGGCTCGCCGGATAAACCGTGACGTTCAGGCGAGGAGAAACATCACGAACAGTTTCGATTACCTTCTCAGGAAACGCTACCGTTATAAGTATATTAACTGTCTGAGGCACCTTTTAAAATCACGATCCTTTCAGATAAATTCCATGTGGGTCGAGATCGTTTCGTAATATGTCTAACTCTTCCGCTGTCGGTGCTTTTGTGATCTCTAATTTGTCAGCAATCTTGAGATTCCAACCGGTATTTTCCCGCGCTTGCTCCACAGTTGCTCCAGGATGAAGAGCAACAAGCGTTAATTCGCCATTTTCGTCCGGCGCCATCAGTCCCAAATTTGTTACGACTGCTTGCGTCCCGCCGCCCCGTACACCGGTTCTGTCGCGTTCAGCCCGTCCATTCAAAAAACCAGCCGAAGTACAAAAATCCACTTTCTCAGGGAAACGACGTTTCTGGTGTGGTGTTATCACATAACATCGATTAGCCCAGGCCGCAATTTCCATCGAACCGCCTGAACCTGGCAGGCGAACCTTTGGATGGGCATAATCGCCAACCACAGTAGCATTAATATTACCAAACCGATCGATCTGAGCGCCGCCCAAAAATCCCACATCAACATTACCTCGTTGCAGGTATAGGCTGAAAATATCATACATACTGCATACAGCCGATGCGCCGCTGACCAAGGTGGGATCGCCAATCGAAAGCGGCAAACGCGCCGGGCGCGCGCCAATCACGCCTGCCTCATAGATCATCAACAAATTTGGGGCGTGCGTGCGTTGAGCCAGATTGCAGGCCAGATTCGGCAACCCGACCCCAACAAAAACCGTATCACCATCGCGCAACAAACGGGCAGCATTGATCGTCATCAACTCAGAAGCAGAATATTCCATCGTTAGTACTCTCCGTAATCTACCATTTTACTGAGACGCGGCTTAACTTTCAGATTTTCATGAACCTCTGCACCCAATTTTTTCCAATAGGCCGCCCTGTCTTCAACGCCATAAATCCATTCATCCAGGTAAGCTTTGATTCCATCCTGTGTTTGGGTGATTTCATCCCATGCCAGGTAAAATTGGTTATCGCGATCATAATAACCCTGTGTATATGATGGATGCGCACAATATGGGACATGGCATACCGCATCTACGATAAAACCGGGAATCAGCGTCCGATTGGGATCTGACCGAATGACATCTTCATCTACAATTTCTTCGGCCGTGACAATGACATGCTTTGCAGCAAATGCAGCTTCCTTTTGCTCACCAAGGATACCCCATATATGCGCATTACCATTTTTATCACAACGCTGGACATGTACAATCGCTACATCCGGGAGAAGCGGCGGTAAAACGACGACCTCCCGTTCAGAATACGGATCCTTAACCCGTCGATAAATCGGGTTGGCATGTTCTAAATCCGTAGCGGCTGTCTGATTCATGGGAATAAAGGGCAACCCTGTTGCGCCAGCTTGCAGGCGAGAGATCATACCAAAATGAGAATACTCTTCCCACTCCAGGCGGCCCGCCTCAATTTCTGCGCGGACAATTCTGAGAGACCCAACCCCCGGATTGCCAATATAAGAGAAGATCAGTTTTCGAGCGCAACCTGCCGCAACCATCTGCTCGTAGATAAGATCAGGCGTTGCCCGCGCCAGAACCAGGTTTCTTCGCTTTTGACGAATGATCTCATGTCCGGCAGCAAAAGGAATCAAATGAGTAAAACCTGCCGCATACACCATATCGCCGTCATGAACGAATTGTGAAATCGCTTCAGAAAGGGAAATTAGTTTTGCCGTAGTCATTCGGAAAATATCCTTCCAGATACAAGACGTTCTTGTTTGGTATTAATTAAAGCTTGTTTTTATTCTGTTCAGCCATTTTTTGCTTCTTTGCTTTTCGGGCGGTACGCTGCTGATTAAGCCAGGCAAACCGCTTACTCGGAGATGGCGGAGCCCAATCACGTTTGATTAACAGATACCCGGCAATCAACAAGACCAGAGCAGCAAACAATAATGAACATGTTGGAGTATCCGCCATATCCGAGAATATAAAAAGCATAAACAAAGCTGCACCAATAACGATAAAAAATGTTCCAAGCCGAGCCGACATTGCAACCTAAAACAACAGAATAATCCTATTTCACCCAGGTGCGAATCTGTTCGTGCATATAAAGCGGCAAATAATAATGGCCGCCAGCATTTTTGCCGCTTGAGCCTGAACCCTTCCAACCGCCAAAAGGCTGGAAACCAGGCCAGGCGCCGGTTGTCGCGCCCTGCGGACGGTTGGCGTATGTTACGCCAGCTTCAATTTGATCAAAGAACCAGGGCACTTCCTCATCGGATCCATAAAAACCGGCTGTTAAGCCATATTCCACATCATTAGCCAGGCGCATTGCCTCTTCAAGATTATTTACCTTGTGGATTGTAGTTATTGGCACGAACATCTCCTGTTTCCACAGGGGATGTTCAATCGGCAAATCGGCAACCAGGGTTGGGGTGCAGAAATAACCTTTAGCAAATTCACCTTCAGTGAGCACTTTTCCGCCTGTTAAAACCTTGCCGGATTTCGCCAGGTCCTGAGTGAATTGTTGATAATCCCGATATGAATTGCGATTGACTACCGGCCCCATGTAAACATTACGGTCGGTCGGATCGCCAATGACCAATTTGTTGGTTAACTCAACCAGCTTTGGAAGCAAAGCATCATAAATCGGCGCCTCGATGAAAACCCGTGAGCAGGCTGAACACTTTTGCCCCTGTAAACCAAAAGCCGAGCGAATAATACCGATTGCCGCTTTTTCCAGATCAGCATGCCGAGAAACTATTGCCGGGTTCTTTCCACCCAGTTCCAAAATACTGGGGCGAACCCAGCGTCCCTGGCTGAAAGTTCGCGCAATTCCCATGCCGACATCATAGGAACCTGTAAATGTAATGCCATCTACCTGGGGACTTTCAATCAACGCCTGCCCCAAAGAGCTGCCCGGCCCGGTCACATAATTGAAAACACCATCAGGCAATCCGGCATCGCGGAAGCACTCTGCGAGGAAACGAACTGTCCAGGGAGTGTCTGAAGCCGGCTTCATTACAATTGTATTACCCGTAACCAGGGCAGCTCCTGCAGGGCCGCCGGTCAGGGCGCACGGAAAGTTAAATGGGCTGATAACAAGCCAAACGCCATAAGGGCGTAGCACAGAGATATTTTGCGAAGTATATCCGACAAGGGGGTCTTTTCCCATCTCAACCATGTAACCGTCATTCTTTTCCATCTGATAACAAGAATAGCGGATCAGGTCTGCTGTTTCGGCAACATCGCCCAGGGCCTCCATACGGTTCTTGCCGACTTCCATGGCAACGATCACCCCAAACTCGAATATCCTGGCATCAATGATATCCGCCGCCTTACGTAAGAGTGCAACGCGGTCCTGCCATTTCATCCGACTCCAGGCAGGAAAAGCTTTACGTGCAGAAGCCAGAGCTTCACTGGCATCTTGAACGGTGCCTTTCTGGAAGACTCCCAGTTTAACGTCTGTATTGGTTGGCGAAAGATCTTCCAATTTCTCTGCTGCAAACTTTTCCTTACCACCTATCAACATCCCATATTCTTTACCCAGATTGGATTTGACTCTGGTTAGCGCTTCTTCGAAGCGGGTATGCAATTCTTCTGGTGGGTTAAACATGGTGGCATAAGTTAATTTAAATGCACTTTCGGCTGCCATATAACAAACCTCCTCTTGTGGTCAGTTTTGGATTAGGATGCATCACCAACGAATTACGTTAATAGTATATCCTATGAGGGCGTCAGCGTCAAAAGTAACTCAGCATAGTTTGATTATAACGATCTACCCTAATTCATTTCCCCCCAAAAAGCCATTTGGGCACAGATTTTATTGCGCAGTAGTAAGAATTAAGTTAAACTGAATTGAAAAATCATGTTATTGAACCAGACAATATTTATCGGGATAATACCGACCATATACAGTCGGCCTTTCACTTACGCTGCGCTTGATCGGGATAAGTCTATTGTATCGAGTGGACAGGGTGATTTAAACGATGTTCTGGAGTTTCTGGCCGGACAGGAGACCGCCTATGTAGCCATTGGCGCGCCGCGCCGACCGGCTAAAGATACGGTGGAATCGGTCAAAGCGAGTCAATCCCCGCTGCCTTCAATCCAGATTGATGAGCCAGACCACTTTCGTCTTGCAGAATACCAACTTCGTCAACAACGTATTCTGGTGACAATGACTCCCATAAAAGAAGAAGATTGCCCCCTATGGATGCGGCGCGGGTTTGAATTTTACAAAAACCTGAACGCACTCGGTTATCAACCCTATCCAACCAGTAACGCCAGTCATCAGTGGCTGGAAGTAAATGTGAATGCCAGTTATTGGGCGTTGCTTGGACACACCCCATTATCCAAAAATACCCTGGAAGGACGCTTACAGCGCCAGCTTATTTTATGCGAAGCAGGTCTAAAGATCCCCGATCCAATGTATTTCTTTGAAGAAGTCACCCGCCATAAATTGTTACAGGGATACCTGCCGCTCAAAAAACTTTACCGCCCCGGTGAACTGGATGCCCTGGCAGCAGCATACACTGCCAGAATCGCCGCCATCTACCCGCAACAGGTCACAGCCTTTGGGGATTCGACAGAAGGACTGATTTATGTCCCGGCTGTAAAGCCCTCTCAATAAAAAACCATTACTGGCAAATTACAAATCAAAGCGCAAATGAGAAACACCCTTCGCTCATTGTATTGCTGGATCTAGGGATATTTGAGACGAATTAGCCGACGCGCTTCGTTCCTTTATTATGTCGATTAATCAAACCCAAAATATTTATCGGATTGTGAAATTTCTGATTTCAAGCGAGATCGGCGAAAGATTTGATAAAGTTCCAAATTTCAACATACCATCCGGTTGAAAAGCTGCATATTGGTTATCTACCCATAACACAAAACCAAGTGGGGCATGCGGCGCTACAGTCGTTTGTTTCATGACCTTGCCATCCACTCGAAAGATAACCTGCATGGACTGCCAGATAAGTTCGTATTGATGCACGGCTGTGGGATCCACATGCAGAAGCTGTACATCTTGCTGAATAAAGCGTTTCAGAACCGATCGCAACAATCGCGCCGTCCGTTTCCAGAAGAGAAAAGGTGTAAACAGTAACCCGAGGGGAAGGAAAAATTTACCAGAAGACGACGAACTAAATGTCGCCGCCAGAAAACCCTGTGCAATTAAATCGTCTCGGAAAGAAAGATAATTGGGCTCAGAGGCATAGAAAAACCACGCACAATCGGGTAGAGTTGGCAGGCGGCGAGTCATCCCGCTTATTCCCAGCGAAGCGCTAAAAGGATCGTTCCAGAAGCCGAACCCCCAGGTACCCTGCATATCCGCATTCGAAATCCGAGCGTCCAAAGATAGATGCACCGGAGGACGCCAGTTGAACCGTTTGCGCGGCAGTTCCATATAGTCATCTAATTGCGCCCAGCAATAAACGCCCGCCGGGCCGCCAGGAACAGTCAACCGCCAGCAGTCTGAAGATAATTGTATGACGAATGCGTCGGCGGTTTGCCTGGGTCTTAAGTTGGCCAATAAAACCGGTCGTGAAATCATGTCTGTTTAATTGATCGGTTTAACCATTTGCCTGATCTCTTCAGCTTCGTCCGGTTTAGCCAAGCGAGGGAATCCATCTTCGATCATCACGGGTATCCATTCATAGGATTCAACTCCGCCTGAAGTCAGCTTTGCTGAAAAAATCGCCGAGTAATTCATTGGTAATCCGAACTCATCGAACACGAAATTGCCGAGACTGTAGGTAATTACTCCATCTTCGTAGTTTTCGACCCCTTGAAGAACATGAGAGTGGCTGCCCAGTACCAACGCCGCGCCCGCTTCGATGGCTCTGTGCGCCAGCTCGCGCTGAATTGCTTCAATCCGACGGGTGTTTTCCGTTCCCGCATGCAGCATGACCACAACAACATCAGCTGCTTCTTTCGCGGCCGATACATCCGCTTCAATATCTTTGGGATAAGCCCAGTTGATGCCCGGTGAATCCACGCCGGCAATCCAATCATGTGTATCGAAGGCGTGCTTCCCTTCGACCGGTACATCAACATAAGCCAGAAAAGCAATGCGCAAATAATTATGGGTGATGACAAGCGGCGCACGAGCAGCCTGGGCATCGAGACCAGCGCCGACCACGGCCACATTCTGTTTAGCCAATACATCCAAGGTTTCGCTCATAGCTTCTTTTCCAAAGTCCAACGCGTGGTTATTGGCCATGCTGACGAGGTCAAAACCGGCCAGGGCCAATCCCTCGGCAGCTTTCAAAGGCGCTTGAAAATTATAGCTTTTCGGGACGGGTTTGCCGGTTGTGGCGATCGCGCATTCCAGATTCCCGGCCAGAATATCGGCTTGCTTCAGCGCTGAGATCACGCCCATAAAAGGCGCCGCCGGCCCATCGGAAACAATACGCTCGCCGATCGAGCGCGCCAGCATCAAGTCACCCACTGCCATAAGGGTTAGCTCTGATTCTGGTGTTGGACTGGGAATCGGGGTCTGAGTCGGCGGAAGCGGTGTGTCTGTCGGCAAGGGTAACGGCGTATGCGTTTCGGTCGAGGTGGCAATCAGAGTTTCTGTTGACAGCGATTGAGGAATAACTGGCAACGAAGAAAGTGAACCTGGCTCTGCCATGACCGTGGAAGAACCCGCAGAACGGGTACAGCCGGCAATAAGAATAGAAATTATCCCTAACACAAGGAATAATCGGGAGTACCTGTAAACTCTCATTGAGTCAGCCTCTATGTTTTGAAATGAAGACTTCTGAATATCTTCTACTTCTATTTTACCAATAACCAGATGTTAAGCCATTCCCAGCCGCCGATATTTGGATATGAGGGAGCAGAGAAGCCTGCTTTTGATAAATAGGGTTTGGAAAACCAGGTTTATCCTTTTCGAGGCTTCTTGTTACCTGTTATTGTTTGAACTCGTGGCTGTGACTTGCCCCGGGCAACCTATTGACGGTGGTGGGAATTTGTGTCATACTAATTGAGGTTATGTTAATAACTTTTCCATTTGCCATCCTTATGGAAAAGGAGGTGGTGCCAAATAATGAACGATTGTTGTAGTACCAAACGTTGCGCTGCGGCACCCCTCCTTTCCTTCTGGAAGTAAAGGGAGCCGCAGCGCACCAGAAGACCGTCCTGAGCGACGGTTTTCTGTTTAATGGGTCTGCTCTTGTTGCATTAATTTTCTGGTTTATCGCCAAAAGAGATGCCAAGCCCACGGGCTGTGATGACGGCGTCGCCATTGATATCGACGCGTTTGGGGACGGCCAGGGCGTCATAGAACGAAACATCTGTAATCTGGGCGTTTTTCATTGCAACCATGCGTCCAAACCCGCCTGATGCAGCCAATCTGACCGAAGCTGCGCCATAGCGTGTTGCCAGCCAGCGATCAAAGGCAGAGGGAGTTCCACCTCTTTGTAAATGCCCCAGGACGGTGACCCGGGTTTCAATGTTGCAGGACGCGGCGATTTGCTTTGCCACCTGCAGACCGATCCCACCCAGGCGGGCAAAATAAATTTGATCTCCGACTTGGCTGAAGGTCTGATTTTCGCCGACGGGGTGTGCTCCTTCGGCAACTGCGATGATCGAGAATTTCGATCCTCTTTTAACCCGTTCCATAACCTTGGAACAGATGACATCGTAGCAGAATGGTATTTCAGGAATCAGGATGACATCTGCTCCGCCTGCCATACCAGATTGCAAGGTGATGAATCCAGCATCCCGCCCCATCAATTCCAGCACCATAACTCGATGATGAGCCTCGGCTGTGGTGTGCAATCGATCCAGCGCGTCTGTTGCAATATTTAGGGCGGTATCAAAGCCGAAAGTGATCTCTGTGCCGCCAATATCGTTATCAATGGTTTTAGGGACGCCTATGCAGGGAACGCCTTTGTTATATAGATCTCTGGCAATCCGCAGCGTCCCGTCGCCTCCTACGACGATGAGGGCATCCAATTTGAGAGCATGAATGCGTTCCACTACCTGATCTGAAACGTCTTCAATAATTGTTTTTCCATTGCGGATGATTTTACGTGCAAAGGGGTTGCCGCGATTGGCGGCTCCGAGAATCGTTCCGCCGCGCGGCAAAATTCCTCTGATTGCTTCTGCGCCAAGCTGTAAAACGCCATCCTCTTCCAGTAAGCCTTCAAAACCATCTTTGATTCCCAGAACTTCACAATTGTATTGATTGTTAGCGGTTTTAACCACTGCGCGGATCACCGCATTCAATCCTGGTGCATCCCCTCCGCCTGTTAACACGGCCAATCGTTCCATAGCATTATCCTTTGTCTTTATAATTAAAAGACTCTATTGATGATTATATGTACTTTGATTATGAAAATATACTAAATTCCCATTAAATTAAAAAAGGTTCTCCAGGCGAAAACCTCGAAGAACCCTCATGGAAAGAGATGCTGATTAATGACGCATTTGCGCCAGGGCAGCCTCTGCTGCTGTTAAAGTAGCATCGACATCAGCCTCTGTATGAGCAGTCGATAGCAAAAAAAGGTTATCCTGGCGTGGCTGAACCAGCACACCGCGTTCCATCAATCCTTTCCAGAAAGCCGGGAATGGACTGCGTTTTAGAATAGGTACTGCGGTGCGATATTCTGTTGGCAGTTCGTCGGGTTCGCAGAACCAGGGTTGAAACATCGCGCCGACGCCTGTCCAGCAGGCTGGATATCCTGCACGGCGCATTAAATCTACCAGACCGTTTGCCAACTTCTCACCAATAGCGTTCATGCGTTCGTAAACACCAGGCTTGGCCAGTTCGGTGAGTGTTGCTATGACTGAACTGGTTACGACCGGATTCGAATTATAGGTGCCGCCGTACATGATCTCACCTTTTGGAATGAGATCCATAATCTCATCCCGCCCTCCTACCGCAGCGGCAGGAAAACCTCCCGCAATTGCTTTCGCCAGAGTGGTTAGATCGGGGGTGATATTAAATAATCCCTGCGCACAGCCAAGGCCAACACGAAAACCAGTCAAGACCTCGTCGAAGATCAGGACGATTTCATTTTCGGCGGTCAACTGGCGCATCGCTTCCAGAAAACCGGGTTTAGGCATAATTCCACCAGTATTGCCGAGAATTGGTTCGGTGATAACGCAGGCTATTTCATCTTTGTGCGCTTTTATCGTTTTTGCCAGCAGATCGACATCATTCCAGGGAAGAACGATGAGAGTTTCCGCCAACACTTCGGGGATACCATTTGAATTCGGAATGGGCCGGGGGGCGTTCCGGCGTCCGGCCGCTTCCAGCGGGGGGCGATTGCTCCAATGAATCTGGTCAGACCAGCCATGATAGTGTCCTTCAAAGCGAATGACTTTGGTTTTTCCGGTGTAGGCACGCGCGAGTCGCAAGGCGCGTTGAACTGCGCCGGTCCCCGAATTATCAAAGCGTACTTTTTGAATGGATGGAACCAGCTCGCAAATTTTTCTGGAGGCCTGGATTTCCAGATCGTGCGCCAGGGAGAACAGGCTGCCGCGTTCCTGCAAAGTCTGACAGACCATATCGATGACAGGTTTAGGCCGGTGACCAAGGATAAGCGGCCCGCCGCCGACCAGATAGTCGATATACTCGTTTTCATCCACATCCCAAATGTGGGACCCTGAACCTTGTGAGATATAAATGGGCGAAGGCGCCCAGCCGCTGGAGGGTGAGCGCGTTCCACTGCCTACACCGCCTGCCAGATACATTTGAGCCTGATTGAATAATTCTTGTGAACGGTCTGTTCTGTAAGTCATATTTCCTCTAGTTCTTTCTAACACTGATTTCGACTACCACCCGCCATAATGTGTGCAGACCTGGCTTGCAGTCCGGGCGGCTTTTTCCATACTTGCCGGGATGCTTTCTCCATTTAGCCAATGGGCCAGGAAGGCGCCAGTGTACGCATCGCCTGCGCCCAGTGTGTCAACTACTTTGACAGTGATTGCGGGTTGATAGTAAAAGTTCCCATCATAGGCCAGACTTCCTAAGGTACCCTGTGTCACTACGACTACTTTTGGGCCGCGCTGTTTCAGGCTGACTGCAAAGTCTTTAATGCCGATAGGGCTTGTTTCGGGTAGAGAAACGAAAATGATATTGGTGTAAGGGATGGTCTGATCAATGAAATCTTGGCTGTAGCGTTCTCCGTAATCTTGTGATATCAATAGGTCAGGCGATTGCTTAAAGCGCGGTAGATATTTTTCTGTACCACCTTGCCAGGTATTATGAACAAGTCGATGCTGAAGGATAAACGTGATGTCGTACTCGTCCAGCGAAAATAGATCCTTGGGTCCGAAATCCTCACTTACAAAGCAACGGTCTCCGGATGGACTTAATTGCACCTGCGTGCACGCTGTGTTACCGGGCAATACTTTCACTCGTGAGACATCCACATTTTCCCGGCGTAAATCCTTTAAAAGTTTGACGCCGTCGACATCGTTGCCAACTGCGCCGATGTAGGCAGTTGGACAGCCTGCTCGCTGCATATGTACGGCAACGTTAACCGCATTGCCGCCGCTGAAATCTTTATTTAATGGCGGCAGGTAGTGATCGATGCAATTATCACCAACTGATACGGCGAGTGTTTTCACGGCCAGGTTACACCTTTGCCTTGTCCCATAATGCCATGACCCATCAGGACTCTTTCGTCCAGGTCGGTGATGCCGCGCAGCAGTGAGCCCCAAACAGCAAACCATTGGAGAGGAATCATCAAAACGAAGGGCGATAAGAGGGGATGGATTTCGGGATATTTCGCCATGTCAAATGTAAGCAGGTGCGCTCCATTTGCTTTGCATAAATTTTCTACCCGTTCAACCACTGGGCGCGATTCGTCAGTTCCTTTAAGAATAACGATGGCTGGTTTTTCTCGATCGAACATTTCGGCTGGGCCATGGCGGAATTCGGTGGCATCCATGAAAGACCCGTTGACGCGCATATTTTCCATGAAGACGGTTAAGCCGAATTTGTAGGCCAGGCCATAAAGCGGACCGCTTCCCAGAGTGTAGATAAGTCGCTCGTTTAAAAATTCTTCTGCTAATTTCTTGGTTGGAGTTTCTTCCTCGACATATTGTTTGCTGAGTAAAGGGGGTAAAGCATACAGGCCTTTAATGATTTCTTCTGCTTCTGGAACGCCTTGAAGCCGGGCCAGTTCAAGAGCAAAAAGATAAGCTCCTGCTAGGGGCAATATGTAGAGCGCTTTAGAATTGTAGGCGATTGTTTCGTCGGCTTCGCGCCCCATCAGGCTGTCGGCTTTATTAACGAATACGATGGTGTGAGCTTTTTGGGCTTTAGCGTGTCTTAACGCGGCAGTTGTGTCTTCCGTTGCTCCAGAAAAGGAAGCCAGAAAGACCCAGGCGTTCTTTTTGGAACGAACGGGGTTGCGCCAGATAAACTCGTAAGATGTGAAACAATCACTGGGTATATCGGTAAACCGATCCATAAGGTACTTGCCAGAATTGAGGTTAACCCATGAGTTGCCGCTGCCAACCCAATAAATGTGGGACACTTTTTCATCGATTGCGCGTTTCGCCAGTTTCTTAATAACGGGGCCCTGTTCGGATAAGAACCTTTGCAGGTCTGGGCCTAAAACAGGCGCTGTAAACAGGGTGCTCTGACGGGCTTTATCAACCAGTTGCTGTAGATCCATGTTGTTTTGTTCCTTTTAAAAATTGAAATTAATATACGGCTAAGTGGATTTTCTGGTTCCGGCGCCGCATGATTGACGGATAATGAAAGTAGTTTTCAGTCGAATTTCCATAGGAGATGTGTTGTCGCCATGCAAATGAGCCAGTAATCTTTGAGCGGCAACGCTTCCCATCTCGTATACGGGCTGGGCAACGGTTGTAATCTGCGGGTAATTGAGCGCTATCCATTCCAGGTCGTCGAAGCCAACCAGGGCAATATCTTTTGGGATTTTGAGATTTTCCTGTTGGATCGCCTGTAAGACGCCGATGGTCATAAAGTTATTGGCGGTGAAGAGAGCAGTCGGGCGATTCTGACGACGCAACATTTCCGAGGCGATCACAAAAGCCGATTGTTGTGTATATTGGCAGGATTGTACAAGCGATTCCTCGACCGGAATGCCAGCGGATTGTAGCGCTTTACGATAACCGGCCAGACGTTCCGCGTTTGTTGAAGTGTCCAGGTTGTCGATCACCATGCCGATACGTTGATGTCCCAGGTTAATCAGATGTGATACGGCCTGGAAAGCTCCATTTTCGTTATCCACCATGACGGCGTCAACGCCAAGATTATAAACAGTGCGATCAAGTAAAACGAGTGGGATGCCTTGTTTGACAAGGTTTTCGAGATAAGGGGTTGGCTGGCTGGAAGCTGGCACAAGAATCAGCCCATCAACCTGTTTTTCCAACAGGGTATGAACCACTGCTTCTTCGCGGATAATATCTTCATCTGTGTTGGCAAGGATCAGGGTATAGCCTGCCGGCCAGGTGATATTTTCTACTCCTCGCGCCAGATGGGCAAAAAATGGATTGGTGATATCGGTTACTACCAGGCCGATGGTGTGAGTGGATTTTGTTACCATGCTGCGAGCGATAGCATTGGGGTGATATCCTAACTCCTGTATGGCTGCAAGGACTTTCTGCCGATTCTTCTCGCTCACATAGCCATAATTTCCGGCCACTCTTGAGGCGGTCGCGGGTGATACACCTGCTCTAATGGCTACTTCCTTAATGGTGACTTTCATAATCCACCTGCATTTTCGATATGAGAAATTGATATGAGAACGCTATCATTATTAGTGTATCACATGTAAACTCTGATGTCAAGAAACGGGAAAACACATCATGTTAAGGAATTTGTATTGCTTAATAAATACGTAAAACGTGTGATTATTTGCGTATTTGCAATAAAATATGTTAGATTTTAGAGGATTCGCACTTGACATCGATGATATCTGTGATAAAATGATATGAGAACGCTATCAATTTTATGGTAATTATACCTCCTTTTATGGGACACCCCGGGATTTGTACCCGTTCGAATGGCGCAAAGACCGCAGCCTGATAACGGATTTTTATGCCCCGTTTTTTATAATCCGGAAAGGAGAATTTGATGTTGTTAAAAGGCAGGGTCGTTGGAATTAAAGGCGCGGGTTCTGGAATTGGAGGGACTGCAGCATGGGCATTGGCTGCTGAAGGGCTTCAATGACCGTCACGGATGTGGACCAAAATTTTGCCAGGGGTGTTGTTGCCGAAATAATAGCGAAGGGCGGGAAGGCAATATCTTGGGAGATGGATGTAGCCAACTTAAATGACGTGGAAATAGTAGTCGAGCAGATGGTTTTGTATCATGGTCACATTGATATCTGGGTTAATTACGCTGGCGTTTCTGCAATGAACCATTTCGTTGAACTGACTGAAAAAGAATGGGACTTTAATTATGGAAGTCAATGCCAGGAGGAACATTTTCTTGTTTACGGGTGATTGCTCGTCAAATGTTAAAACAACCCCTCGATTCTTTAACTGGTTTACGCGGGAAGATGATCAACGTAGCCAGTATGGCTTGCAAGCGAGGAGCGGCTGCCTTTTTGGTCCATTATGTTGCCAGTAAATTCGCGCTTGTGGATTTGACTCAGGCTTTTGCTTTCAAATTGGTGTCCAAAGGCATCACGGTCAATTCCGTATGTTTGGATTATGTGCAGACCAGCATGTAGGAGCGAGAAGTGACTTGGGAATCTCAATTAAAGGGAATTCCCGTTGAACAAATCAGGCAGTTATATATCAACGATACACCCTTGGGACGGTTGGAAACGCCTGAAGATGTCGCCAATGCGGTTGTAGTGTTGGCTTTCCTACTGGCTGATTTTATTACCGGGGTTTCCTTGAGCGTTAATGGTGGATTATTTATGGATTAGAAAAGGAAAGGCATCTGTTTTATGGCAACTAAAATCACTCTCGGTGTTAATAATGGTTTCGCTGCAAAGAACTGGCCCGAACCGGAAGCCTGGGCGAAAATTGTTGCCAGTGACCTCGGATTGAAAGAAGTCCAATTCTCTTTTGATCTGTTGGACCCCTTGATGCCCGAACCAGGTCGCAGCGCAATGTGTGAGGATGTTGTCAGGGCGGTCAAGGCTTATGGTCTTTCGCTGCGTACAGCTTTCACCGGGTTGATTATTTATGCGCAGAATCATTTGGCGCACCCTGATCCAAAAGTACGAGCAGAGGCATATCGTTGGTTCCAGGCGGCGCTTGAAGTTACCAGTAAACTGGGCGCTGAAGCATGTGGTGGACATATGGGCGCCATGAGCGCGGCTGATTATGCTGATTTAAAACGGCGCGCCTTCATCAGGGAGAACCTGATCGAATCGGTACGCGATTTAACTCACCTGGCAGCCAGACTGGGGCACAAATATTTCCTCTGGGAGCCCATGCCAACACCCCGCGAAATTCCTCATACCCCTGAAGAAGCAATTGAGCTTCTTACTGAGGTTAATAAAGGGGCGTCTGTCCCTGTCCGTTTGTGTTTTGATCTGGGACATTGCAATTCGTTTGATTTCGAGAAACCTGGCGATCCGCACGAATGGCTCGAAAAACTTCTTCCTTGGACCCTCATTGTCCATTTACAGCAGACTGATGGGCATGCTGACCATCACTGGCCATTTACCCGAGAGCATGCAAAAAATGGAATCATAGACCCCAAACGTGTGATTGAGATTGTCAAGCATTCTCCCCTGCCTGAAGTTTCTCTGCTTTTCGAACTGGGACACGCTTTTGATGCTCCAGATACACAAATTATCGATGAGCATAAACAAAGTGTGGAATTATGGCAAAAGTGGTTGTAATTGCATCGTAGCCTGGTTCCAGGCTGCTCGATTGAAAGGAGGTGGCTGTTATAAACGAGACTAAGTGGAATGTGTTGGGCCAATAATTTAGTGAATAACGTGTTTTTATCTATGTTTTACCCAAACGACAAAATTATAACCGAAGGAGAATCGGACGAAAAAGTGGATTTTTTGTTGTGGTTGCAGTGTTGATTATGTTGAGCGTGTTGGCAACTGCCTGCTCTCCACAGACGATTGTTGTGACGAAAGAAGTCGAGAAGGTCATTGCTCAAGAGGAAGAAGATGGATATCTGGAAATGGACTCTTTTGATTATGGCTATCGTGTTATCTGGCTTGCGGGCTTTACTA
>CAZDAW010000050.1:0-22526 GCA_964503685.1 uncultured Anaerolineaceae bacterium
GTGTTTTGCATTTTAATCCTTATCGCAGTTTATTTGGGACTGTCAGACCGGATTATTATGCGGCAATTACTGATGCACACATTATTTATCCCTGGGAAATTGACCGAGGGCCAGATCGGGTTATCTTGAATAATTTAGGCTAAACGGACAATTGACCCCCTGGGCGTTTTTTCAACTTCAATTCGATGGGGGAATGCTTCCTTTAGCTCTTCAAGATGGGTTATTACCAATATTTTTGCAAAGTCATTTCGAACGAGGTTAATGGCTTCGATCAGACGTTGACGTCCTAAAGCGTCCTGGCTTCCAAAACCTTCATCGATCACCAGCGTCTGTAACCGGGCGCCGGCTCTTTGCGAAAGAACTTTTGAAAGGGCAAGCCGTATTGCAAAATTAACCCGAAAAGCTTCTCCGCCAGAAAACATTTCATAGTCACGTGTTCCTGTGCCATCGCTGATCAGAATATCTAAAGTTTCTTTAAGGTCTGTACGGTTTTTATCTTTAAATTCCCTTTGAGTGACTAATCTGACTGACATATTGCCGGCTGTCAGTCGGTCGAGGATATCATTTGCCGCCGTTTCAATTTCAGGAAGGGCTTGTTCGATCAATAGGGCTGGAACACCATCTTTACCAAACGAACGTTCCAAAGTTTTATAACGGGTAATCTGTAGAATAAGATCATTGCGTTGTGTTTGCATATCCAATTGGCGCGATTTTAATTCACCCAAAACAATGACCCTCTGTCGGGCAGCTCCTACATCAGCTCGTTGCCGATTCTCTTGCTCCTGTAGATTTAATAATTCGCGTTCAGCTGAATCCAAATCAGGGGTTTGAGCTTCAGCAGTTGCCAGCGCTGTAGCAGCCTGGTCATATTCGTTTTGTTGATGTGAAACCTCATTTTGTAATGATTTGATATGCTCCTCAATTTCCTGTATCTCGCGTTGTACAGGCGCCAGAGTGGCTCGGGCAATTTCAAGGGATCGCTTTTCTTCATCTGCTGACCGATTTTCTAGCTCAGATTGGCGAGCAGCATCGTGTGCAGATGCGTTGTAACCAATAGCTTCGAGAGCTTTATCAATCTCATTAAGTTGATTGCGAGCTTCGCTTGCAAAATTTTTTGTTTCCAATTGTTTGGCAATTTCTTTTAATCGAACTGCTTTGATGTTCTCCCATTGATCTATTTTCTGGCGGCTCTGCGTTAACTGACTATTGAGTTCGGCAATTAAACGGGTAAGTTCGCGCGCTTCAATCTCAGCTTTTGCAGTTTGCCTAATTTTTTCTTCCAATTCCTGCACCTGTTGATCGAAGTTCTTCAACAAGGCTTGGTTCTCACGATAACGTTCCCCCATATTTTTACCCTGGCTGGTGAGTTCTTTTACTAAAGATTGGCGATGTTCAGGGCTGAGTGATTGGTTGCATAATGGGCAGACTGCGCCTTCTACTTGATCAAGCTGGTCAATACGGCTTTTGAGTTCTTCCATTTGGCTCTTGAGTATTGGGTTTTCAGCTTTTGCGTCAGCCTGTGATTGGCGTAATTTTTGTAACTCTTGTTCTAAGAGATTTCGCTGAGAGAGAAGATTATTGACGCTGGCAAGGTTTTGCTGAGCCTGTTCAAGCTCTTTTTCGAGAGGGGTAAGTTGTGTTTTTTCGTTTTCGATGCTGGCTTGCTCATTTTCTAGCAACTTTTTCTCTTGTGTTAACTGCGCCTGGGCGGTTTCGATTTCCATTAACAGGGCATGGCGTTGTGTTTCTTGTTCGTGAAATTTGGAAGCAGCCTTTTCCCATTCACGTAATGCATTGAGCGATTCTTGCCATTTTTTATAAGCAGCCTCGATCGCTTCAGCCCGTTCGAGTTTTTGCGTCAAAGTTTTGCATTCTTCTATTCGAGTTGCCAGACGTTCTTCTTGTTCAAGTAAATTTTGACGGGTTGTTTGAAGCTGACGTTCAAGTAAATCAAATAGTCGGCGTTGTTCGCGAATTGATGCTGAGATTTGTTTCAGTTTTTCCAAATTGGCGCTTTGATGCTTGCGTTGGGTAATTAATTGTTCTAGATAAGTTTCTTTTTCTTTTAGTTGAGTAATGCGTTGTGGTTCTTCGTTGAGTTCGAGTTGGATTTCTTGAAGTTTTCCATCCAGATTAGCAACCGTTGACTCTAGATTTTTACGTCGTGTAGCGGCCAGTTCTCGGTATGTTTCCCAAATCTCAAGCCCTAATATACTGCTCAGAATGCGTTTCCGATCAGAAGGGCGTTGTTGGGCAAATTGATCGGCTTTACCCTGTAAGAAAAATGACGCATTAATAAACGTATCATAATCAAGTCGGAGTGTGCTCTGAATACGGATCTCAGTTTCGCGCAAGCTTTTTTCCGTCAGTGGCTTCCAGCTTTCATCAGTTGACTGAATAAAGAATTCAAGAATTGTAGGTTTATCCCTTGTTCTACTGCGCTGGATGCGATAGAGATTACCCTCATAAAGAAAATCAATAACAACTTCTGCCGTTGTAGCGCGGGTGTTTATGATTGAATCATCACGCTTCCGCGCCTGTCCAAACAATCCCCAGGTTATTGCATCCAGCAACGAAGATTTGCCCGCTCCATTTTCACCGGAAATACAGGCTAGATCCAGTTGGCTAAAATCCACCACGATCGGATCAAGATATGAGAGAAAACCAGAAATGGCGAGTCTGACCGGAATCATAATTTCCCCTCCTCGATACTTTCCTGAAAAGCTTCATTGATGATCTCAGTCGCCATTTTTTTAAGAGTTTCGCATTCCGTAGATTCCAGATGGATGGAACGCCAGTAAATATCCAGCAATTCGATTGCAGGTAAACTACTGGCGCTTTGGTTTTCAGGGATCCTGATCCGGGTATTAATTTTTGGACGTTTGTTGAGATGAAACTCGAAGGCCGCAGCAGTTGCCTGGCGTAAAGCGGCCTCATCAATAAGCCCTTCAAGTTCTTTTGGATAATTGACTGTTAAACGAATTATTGCTCCGCTTACTTGCCCTTCAGGTGGAAGTGCTTCAAGCAAGCGATTGGTTACTTGCTCTGCCGAGTCAATGTTGATTGAACAATCAATAAATGGACGGATGCCAGATAGTGGTTGCCATTCGGGGATTGTTTTTCCACGTTGCACATTGGCAAGGATGTAATACTTGTGATCCTTTGCTTCCCCAAAATCCACCCGCTCAATTGATCCCGGGTAAATAACAGGAGGGTGATTTCCCTCGTTTAAATCCTGGGGCTTATGAATATGTCCCAATGCAACATAATCCAGACGGGGATCTTTAACAAGAGATGCAGGTAGCACTAAATCACCACCAAGCATGACGCTTCTTTCACTTCCAAAACTTGCTCCTTGCACGGAGGCATGTGCAGTTAAAACAATGGGCAGGTCGGGTTCAGCTTGTTCAAGCCAGCTCTGTACCAGCGTCGTGATCCGTTGTTCTAATTCGGCATAGATATTTGAGGGATTTTCCGTGCTCAACCCTAAAGCTGAAATAATTCCGGAGCGAGAAATCCAGGGCAATGCAATCACTTGCAATTGGACGCCGTCCAAGTCTTTTGGACCAAGAAAGGTTGGTTTTGATATCACATGGATATTTGGGACTTCTAGAGTATCGAATTCCTGAATGGCATGCGCTCTGCCGATTGATGGTGACAGATCGTGATTTCCAATTAAAAGGAGGGTTGGGATTCCAGATTTTGATAAGCGAATGATACGTCGTCCCCACTCGCGTTGAAAAGTTGGAGATGGCGTTCGATCCTTGTAAGCGTCACCGGCGAATATAACCAGATCAACTTTTTTTTCAATTGCGGCATCAATGATGTTATCCAGAGATTTGAGAAAGTCCAGAACCCGCATGGGTAAACCGCTATTCGGGTCATGACGGCCATAGTTTGCCATATCGATATGCGCGTCGGCGAAGTGTAAAATAGTTGGCATAGCGTTAATATCCGAGTTTTTGGAGTTCATCCAGACTGGGTTGGAAACCAGGGTGATATTTCAGGCTGAGGTTTAAATCCTCTACGGCGCCATTGATATCTCCTAACGCTGCCCGGGCGCGGGCGCGCCAGACGTAGCTTTCTTCGAGGGCAGGAACGCTTAAAGCATTCAACGTTTGCGTTGTTAGGTCAATGACATCCTGAAATCGTCCGGTCTGGTAATAAGCATAATAGGGTCCGGTCTGATACCAGAGGATACGAAATGGGCGTTCTCCTTTATCAAGAATGGCGTATATGGAAAAAGCGTTATCGTAAGCTATTGCTGCTTCAGAATATTTAAGGAGATTGACGTAACTTGTTCCTGCATTGAACCAGGCAAAGAATTGCTCAAGACCTGAGAGAGTTTGTGTCTCGTTTAATGCTATATCCAGGGCGTGTTGGTTTGCCCAGGTGTTATCTGCCCACGGGCCTAATACAGTCAAGAGTTCGCTTTCTTTTTCGATTGGGTAAACCACGATGAAAATATAGTTAAAGGAGCGCCAGGCTGGTTCGAGAATATTGTATGGGACTTCATAATCTGGTTGTTTGAATGAATCCTGGGCTATGAACAATCCACGTGCTTCATCATAGCCAGTAAAAATCTGGTAATGGCCAAGCCAATATTCATCACATGTGCTGCATTCGGCGTGTGAATAAGCCGCCCCACGCTCGACCATGACAGGAAAACCGTTGGCTATCAGCGTTTTGAGTAATTGGAGATCTCCCCCCATGCGATAAAGCAAACGTAAATTTGTATTTGTTTCGACAAAGTTCTGCATTTCATACGGCATCACGTTCTTATCATTTTTCTCATCTGGCTTGAGGTAGTTACCTACATCCAACTTATTCAGATTGACGCCCCAATAAGATAACGCCATAGTGAGATTAGCCGGTGCACAATAATTCCAATTTCCATGCTGTGTCTGGTATCGGATGCCTTCAAGGTTGATGTTTGGCGGCAGGGGGGTAGGGATTGGTGTGGCAGTGGATATGTCTACTGGTATTGTTGAAGAATCTGATTCATTCGTAGGAGTAGCGATCATAGCCTGCAGGGTCGCTTGCACGATAACATCCACTTGCGGGACGCTTGGAATAAATACATTGTCTTGTGGTGGATTAAAAAAATATTTGATTTGCGTTCGAAGAGCATCGATACGCCAGGCGAGTCGGTCGTGTATGGGGGGGATATTGTAGCATGTGAAAGCCAGGATACAGAGTAAGCAGGTGACCAGACCTACAACGAGGATAGTAGTTCGCGAACGCATAGGAAAATTATAACATCATCAAGAAAAGAAGGGACTGGTGCGTATTGATGCTCCAGTCCCTTCTTTTCTAAATATCAAAGTAAAATTTACGCTTCTCTGAATTCGCCATCTACAACTTCGCCTTCTTTATCGGGCGTCTCGGAAGTATCGGTTGTGTGGCTGCCGTTTCCACCACTTGTTTGATTTTGAGCGTAAACCTGCTGACTTAATGCGTAGGTGATATTTTGCAATTCTTCGGTCAATCGTTTGATTTTTTCAATTTCATCACCTTTTAAAGCTTCGCGGAGTTCTCCAAGTTTTTTCTCAATATTACTGCGATCCGAAGCGGGCACTTTATCACCCAATTCTTTCAAGCTTTTTTCTACCTGGTAAGCAAGGTTATCTGCCGTATTCTTAACTTCGACAGATTCGCGGCGCCTACGGTCTTCTGCTTCGTGTTGGCGGCTTTCTTGAATCATTCTTTCGATATCAGATTTATTCAAGTTTGTCGATGCGGTGATAGTAACTTTCTGTTCCTTGCCGCTGGCTTTATCGCGGGCGGTTACATTCAATATACCATTCGCGTCGATATCAAATGTCACTTCGATTTGTGGAATTCCACGAGGCGCTGGTGGTATTCCATCCAGACGGAAGCGTCCCAGACTCATATTATCGGCTGCCATTGGACGTTCACCCTGCAAAACATGGACATCTACACCAGGTTGGTTATCTTCTGCGGTGGAGAATACTTCGGTCTTTTTTACCGGAATGGTAGTGTTGCGTTCAATCAACTTGGTCATTACACCGCCAAGAGTTTCTACGCCCAATGAGAGTGGGGTCACATCGAGCAACAGAATGTCTTTCACCTGACCGCTCATCACGCCGCCTTGGATTGCAGCGCCTACGGCAACAACTTCGTCGGGGTTAACACCTTTACAAGGTTCTTTGCCTGTCATCGAACGAACTAATTCTTGCACCATGGGCATTCGGGTGGCGCCTCCGACAAGAACGACTTCGTTGATAGCATTTGTATTCAAGCCCGCATCTTGGAGAGCAGCTTTGAAGGGTCCTTTAAGTCGTTCAACCAATTTCTCTGTCATCTGTTCCAGCTTGGAACGGGTTATTTTTAATTGGAGGTGTTTGGGGCCCGCAGCATCTGCTGTAATATACGGAAGGTTGATTTCTGTTTCCACCAGGCTGGAAAGCTCAATTTTTGCTTTTTCCGCCGCTTCGCGTAATCGTTGTAATGCCTGGCGGTCCTGGCGCAGATCAATTCCGTTCTCTTTCTTAAATTCATCGGCTGCCCAATTGACAATAACCTCATCCCAGTCATCACCTCCCAGGTGTGTATCACCATTGGTGGCTTTGACTTCGATAACGCCTTCCCCAACCTCCAATAAGCTAACATCAAAAGTACCTCCGCCCAGGTCGAATACAAGGATCGTTTCATTTTTTTTCTTGTCCAATCCGTATGCCAGAGCGGATGCTGTCGGCTCATTGATAATACGCATTACTTCAAGCCCGGCAATTTTTCCAGCGTCTTTAGTAGCTTGTCGCTGGCTGTCATTAAAATATGCAGGTACTGTAATGACAGCTTTTGTGACTGGTTCTCCGAGATAGGCTTCGGCGTCTGCTTTGAGTTTAGATAGAATCATTGCTGAAATTTCTTGTGGGCTGTATTCCTTTCCATTGATTGGAATCTTGACCCGCGCGTCGCCTGTTGGTCCTTTAACTACATTGTACGGCACCATCTTACGTTCTGACTCGACTTCATCGTAGCGTCTTCCCATAAACCGTTTAATTGAAAAGACCGTATTTTCTGAATTAATCACGGCTTGACGTTTTGCTGTTTGGCCGACGAGACGCTCTCCGTTTTTGTTGAACGCCACAACTGACGGGCAAAGGCGCCCTCCTTCAGCTGTAGAAATGACAACAGGGTCTCCACCTTCCATAACGGCAACAACGCTATTGGTTGTTCCCAAATCGATGCCAATGATTTTTGACATAGTTTTTACTCCTTATAAAATATTATTCCAATAAACTATTCTTATGATACTTGTATGATGAAAGAAATTCGTTAACAATTTGTAGAAAAAATGTAAATGCTGCTGTCTCTTAAATAAAAAAACAGCGGGTGGCTTGTTTCCCGCTGTTTTTAAGATTTAATTTGATATTAGAATTCTTGTAGAATCTTTATGGAATATACCATTTTATCCATTAATTCGCGCAACTCATTTCTGTCATAGTCCGCGGGGGCTTGAATTTCAAGCAGCAGCCCCCATTTTTGGATATCCTTTGACTTATGAGGACGGGCAGCCAATACGGCAACCATGGGCCCTCCAAATCCACCACAGTTTTTCCAGAGAGAATATACAGCATCCACTTCGACGCCGGCGACTGTCTTTTTACTGTAATCATCAAATGGTTTACCAGTAGGATTGGATATGTATTCGCACTGCCGACCTTCGGTGTCTTTGGGTAATCTCTCACGCATCGTAAATAAGTTGAGATATGGGATACGTTTCCCATAAACATCCGAAAGCGTCAGGCGTACCCCAGGTGCAATATATTTTGTCGGTTCGATATCTACGGATTGATCTTCGTAGAACATCTTCCGGAATTCCGCCAGATTAGTTGAAGCTTCGATCCTTGGAACCTTAAATAAATCTTCGCCTTTTATTCCGTCAAAAATTGGTTCTTTCAGTTCTTGCGTTTGATCCTGGTCTGTACGCATCAACTGCCATTCTTTCAGCGTAGTGTCGATATCAGCCCATTCTGCGGGAACATCCATTGAAATGTGTCCTGTTTCATCTGTCAGCGTTATCCATCCATCAGATTCCCCATCACCGCCGGGTTCCATTGTAATTTCAACTGGCTCTTGGGTTTGCAGTTGTAGTTCAATTTCCTTTGTTGGTTGGAGTAATTCTTCTTTGGGAGCTTGCTCTGTGAGTTTGGCAGAAACGGTCGCTTCAAGGTCTGGTCCTTCAGCCGGTGCTTCGTTCGCCTGTTGCGCTAAAGGATTCTGGATGCCGATTTGGCAGGCTGTGCTTGTGACAAATATCAGTAGCATTAATATAAGAAACGGCTTGAATAAGAGTGTTTTCATCATATTCTCCTTAAAACCTGTTGATTGTTCTAAACAAAATTAACCTCTGCCCTCCCTGACATCAGAAATAAAATAGATATTGCAAAGTTTACCAAATATTAATATTAAAATCAACCAGTATGTAAGATAAGAAAATAATTCTCCTCGTATGTTATGTAATGAAAGAGGCCGTTTTTTCTCTGATCACTACCCGCATTATCACCGTGATTTAACTGTGGTAAACTCATAATCCTATGAACGATAAAAATCTTCGAACTCTGGAATTCTACAAAGTGCTGGATCGTCTCGCGGGATACGCAGCATTTAGTCTCTCATCCGAGATGGCCAGGTCACTGCGTCCTTCTACAGATATTACTCAGGTGCAAATTCTGCTGGCGCAAACGACTGAAGCCCGTCGCCTGTTAAGCATAAATTATGACTTAAGTATTGGGGGTGCAAGTGATGTCCGTCATCTGGCCGACCTCGCTGCTCATGGCGGTGTGTTAGAGCCGCAGGATTTATTGGAAATTAAAGCAACTCTGATCTCTGCCAGAACGATGGCGCGTACATTTGAGAAATTAGGAGAGGGTTATCCTCACCTTGCATCAATTGCTTCAGAATTGCCTTCACCATTTGGTCTTGTCGATTCAATTACTCGTTCGATTTCTGATCAGGGTGAAATATTAGATACAGCCTCTGAAAAACTGGCTTCTGTTCGCCATGAATTGGCAATCTCACATGAAAGATTGATCTCACGATTGGAACGGATCATTAACGATCCCAAAACAATACCCATGCTCCAGGAAGCGTTGATTACACAACGCGATGAACGTTACGTTATTCCATTGCGGGCCGAATTTAAAGGTCGAGTGAAAAGCATTATTCATGATCAATCCTCTTCTGGCGCCACATTATTTGTAGAACCCCTGGTTGTGGTTGAACTAAACAATCGTTGGCGTGAATTGCAATTGGAAGAACGAGACGAAGAAAGACGCATATTAGCGGAATTATCCAGACAAGTCGGTGAATATGCAGGCCATATTATTCGGGCAGTTGAAACACTGGCTGCGCTTGATCTTGCGTTTATGCGCGCCAGGTATGCTGATGATCTTAGGGCTGTTGAGCCGATTATTCACCCATTGTTACCACAACCTGGCGTAAAAAATCCTGGCGCTGTCATACGTCTATATCAAGCACGTCATCCATTGCTAGACCCGGAAAAAGTTGTGCCGCTTGATATAGATCTGGATTCACAAACCTACGCAATGGTGATTACCGGTCCAAATACAGGGGGGAAAACAGTCACATTAAAAACGGTTGGCCTTATGGTGTTGATGGTGGAAACGGGTTTGCATATTCCTGTTCAATCCGGTTCCGAGATATGCCTTTTTAAGTCGGTCTATGTGGATATTGGTGATGAGCAATCAATTGAGCAATCTTTATCAACGTTCTCGGGGCATATTCGGAACATAGTGACGATATTAAAGCAAGCTGATCAGTATTCCTTAGTGTTACTTGATGAGTTAGGCGCAGGCACTGACCCGCAGGAGGGGGCCTCGCTGGCGCGTTCAATTTTGGCTTATTTATTAGATAAAGGGATTGTTACCCTGATAGCGACTCACTATCCAGAATTGAAAACTTACGCACATGCCACACCGGGTGTTGTTAATGCCAGTGTTGAATTTGATCTGAAAACACTTCGTCCGACTTATCATTTAACAATTGGTTTACCGGGACGTTCAAATGCTCTGGCGATTGCAGAACGTTTGGGATTACCGCAGGATATCATCAATTCAGCGCGCTCGGCAATCAACCCCGATGATTTGCGCGCTGAAGATTTGCTGGATGAGATACACCGGCAGCGGGATGCTGCACATCAAGCTCGCTCAGCAGCCGAAAAAGCGCGTTTTGAGGCAGAAACGTTGCGTAAGAAAATTTCCGATGAACTGGAAAAAATAGAAGAAGAGCGCCGCCTGATGTTGGAAAAAGCACGGTTGGAAGTAGAAAAACAAGTGGAATCGCTTGAAGCCGAAATACAAGATATTCGGCGTGAGTTGATCCGCGCCCGGCAGCCGTTGGAAAAGATCAGACAGGTTGAGGAGCAGGCTGGTGCTTTAGATGACCAGATTGAAAAATTAGCAAAACAGAAATCCGATTCAATTGTATCAAAGCAAAAGCCATTGCAGATAGGCGAGCATGTAAAATTAAAGTCATTGGATATGGAAGGTATTGTAACCAATCTGGATGAAGAAGAAGTTGAAATACAGGTTGGCGTATTACGACTCCGCGCTCGTTATTCGGAAATCAAAAGAAAAAATGATCAGGATATAAAGCCGACAATTCGTGAACAAAAAAAGCATGCTGAATCACAAAAGCGTATGTTGTTACCAGAATCTCCAGGCATGGAGATAGATTTACGAGGATATTGTGCAGAAGATGCGCTTTCTCTTGTTGAAAGTCATCTTGATTCAGCTTATTTAGCAGGCTTACCTTTTGTACGGATTATTCATGGAAAAGGTACCGGCAGGTTGCGCCAGGCAATTCGTCAATATATAAATAATTCGCCGCATGTATCCAAATGGGAGCCTGGACAAGAGAATGAGGGTGGAGACGGTGTTACTATCGTTAAAATAAAAATGGATTGAGTTAAAAAAGAAGTCGGCAGTGAAAGTCCCCAGGCACTACCGACTTCTTTGCACGGGTCCCCTGTGACCCATGCCCAAAAGCGACGTTTTGTATTAACAAATATAATTGATGACCGTTGCCGAAATGTGGACAAATAAAATGGATTCGGAATTATGTTGTATCAATTAAAAGTTTATCCAGTCGCGTTACAAGGTTTGCTTCGCCAGATTTTCGCGCGTATTCTAACCAGCTGATATAAAATTCCCGAATTTGTTCTTTAGGTAAATTGATGTGCGGTATCAATACCTCCGCTTTTTGATAAGCTGCGCATGTATCTTGACCAACTGGATGAATTTGTGATTGTTTAGCAACTGTAAACCAACAGCAAAAAGCGGATTCTAATTCTCCTGCGGCTTCATAGTGTTGAGCAATTGCCTTCATATTTTCAAGACTATTAATCCCAGGCAAATCTGCCATTGAATGGGCAACGCGACTATGCAACATACACTTTCTTGCTGGACTGATTTCCAGTAGCAGAGCTTCGCGAATTTTGAAATGGACGAATTGGTAATCCACTCCTTTTCTATATGCACCATTGATTGATTCGATAAGGCGTGCTGTTTCTAGATTTTCGATTGCGCAAATAACCTGTTCAGTCCTTAATCCACTGGCCTTTACGAGGAGAGGAATATTGAACTCATTACCAATTATTGCAGCAAGCATCAACACTTGATGGTCATCTGGATTAGTTCTGCTCATCTGTTCATGTGCGGCCATGTAGATACTATTGGGAAGCGAGAACGTAAAACTATCGCTGTTTATATCGGGCATTGGCGTTTGTTCTAAAATTGAACGCAGTAATTCCAACGAAAAGTACACATTACCCCCGGAGTCTCGCAAGAGTTGATTAAAAAAATGAGGTGATCGTACGTGTGGTAAAACCATCCGCGATAATTCACTTATCTCATCTAGAGTTAATGGCTGTATTTGTATGAGCGGAAATTTTTGTGTGTCCTGTTGAATTGCAATTAATTCCTGAAGAGAAGCATTGGGTATGTCATTTCTGGCAGCGATTAAACAAAAACCATATTCAGGGAAAAATCTCCTGGATAGCAAATAAGAAAATGCCGATAAGGTTGCTTCATCTGCATATTGTGCATCGTCGAGAAATATAAATAATCTTTTGCTTTGGGCTAAAACCAAAAAGATTTGCTGCAATGCCTCGTAAAATTGCAGGCGAGCTTGATCTGGAGTGACGGGAACACTTTTTGGGGAAGTTGGACATACAATATGGAGTTCAGGTAGGTGAAACGCTAATCGCGCAATCCAGATGTCGGGCAGTAGTTTCCATTCTTCAGGTGCAACAAACCGGCGCAGCATGTCAACAATTGGCTGAAAAGGCAGAGCTCCTTCAAAAGGGCGGCAATTGGCAAGTAATAGCCGAGGAGAAGGCGCCATTCGACTATAGCATTCTTTGATCAGGCGAGTCTTTCCTGCTCCGATTTCACCCATTATTACTGAAAATCCAGATTTTTGAATTTTCCGTTGTAAGTTTTCAATTAATTGGTTGCGTCCGATGTAGGGTGTACTCAGGGTTTGACGCAACGGCCATACAGGTCTGGTTTTTGGCTCTGGGAGTGATAGTTCTGATTGTATCCTTTCATTAAGCGATTGAAGCGCTGGAGATGGCTCGATATCTAACTCTCGTCGGAGTAGTTGTTTTACACACGCATAGTGTTTAATTGCCTCTGAGCGATGATCCATCCCGGCAAGTAAATGCATAACGCGGTAATGGAGTTCTTCATTTAGCTCATCATTTTCGAAGGCTTGGCGGAACCAGTATATGGCTGTTTCATGATCGCCATTGGCAGTGCAGTGGTCGCCTAATCTTTCCAAAATCCGATTTCTTTGATGTTCCAGGTTTTGGCCTGTACGACTCAACCAATCGTCAAACGCTGGCGAGTCAGGCAGATTCGCCCCAGCCATAAAATGTGGCCCTCGCCAAAGTCGAATTGCTTTATGTAGGGTTTGATAAATTGATTCTGGAAGTGGGATTGTGGCAGGAACCTGCCATGCGGGTTGTAGAATTGGTTCTATGAGATGTTGAAAATCAAGCTGATCTACATACACCAGGTCGAAATTTAAGCCAATCCGGTCTTGATCAGTTAAAAGTAAATCTGAGGCAGGTAAGTTGGCCCGGAGTTTGGATAAAACTTCGCGTAAATGCCGGCGAGCATCTTCCTCATTTTCATCGGGCCAGAATAGAAGAGGTAATTCTGCCCGACCGATAAAATTTCCGCGCGAGGCAAGATAGAAAAGCAAGGCGCGTGGCATTCGCCTTTGTATCTGAACGGGAATATTATCATAATATATGGCAGGGGGGCCCAACAGAGAAATGTGGAGCAAAATCACCGCCTGTGTCGAGTTTAAATTCTTCTATTCGGAGTCGATATGATTGCCGTGGGATTGGCTTGTCTTTTTTACGTGATCTGCTGCTTGTAAGATTTCATTTGCAGATCTGAGAGTTCCTTCACTAATTGCTCCCATCATTTGGGCAAGCTCCCGTGTTCTTGCTTCTCCGCTTAAGATTTCGACCTCAGTTATCGTTCGTTCGTTTTCAACTTGTTTTTTTACGCGAAAATGTTGTTCGCTAAATGCAGCCAGTTGCGGCAGGTGTGTAACACAAAAAACCTGGTGCTGGCGGGCAAGTTTCCACAATTTGTATCCGACCACAACACCAACACGTCCTCCAATGCCTTGATCAATTTCATCGAATATTAAAGTCGGTACAGGATCGGCTTTTGCCAGAACATTTTTTAACGCGAGCATCAGACGAGATGTCTCACCTCCGGAGGCTATTTTTGCCAGAGGTTTTAACCCTTCACCCGGGTTAGGCGCTAACAAAAATTCAATGTGATCCAATCCGTTTGCCTCGATGGCGACTTTTTGACCGTCTGCCAATAACGCGCCTTGTTGATCGGGTATATATTGGAAATCCACCTCAAAGCGGGCGCCTTCCATGCGTAATTCTCCCAGCTCTCTTTCCATGGCGCGACCTAAATCCGCAGCAGCCTCACGCCTTTTTTGTGATAAATCCTGCCCCAGGGTCGATAGCTTTTGGAGTAGTTCTTTTTCTTCAGTTTCCAATTCGGCTATCCGTTCACTGGCATGGGCTATTTTATCCAATTGTTGTCGCGCATCGGCCGCGAAGGCGACAATCGCCTCAATTGAGTTGCCGTACTTTCGCTTCAGATTATGTATCAATGCCAGGCGATCTTCTATCTGCTCCAACCGTTTTGGGTTAAACTCGATGCTTTCCTGGTAAGTCCTCAAATCACGAGTCAGGTCTGCCAGATTTTCGAGACTGGCTTCAGCTTGTTCGAGTAGAGTGGTTTTTGTCGGATCGATACGGCTGATTGATGTCAGGGCGCGAGTGACTTGACCAAGTAAATCAGTTATACAGGCTGCTTCTGGCGAGCTTTCATCCAAAAGTTGTAATGCTTCCAGCGTTAAATCTGCCAGGTTCTCAGAATTAGCCAGACGATTTCGTGTTTCGACCAATTCTTCTTCTTCGCCAGGTTGAAGGCGTGCAGCTTCAATTTCCTGCGCCTGGTAATTAAGTAAATCGGCTCGCTGGGTTGCTTCTGTCTCAGATTGTCGTAAGGTTGCCAGTTCCTGGCGAATAGATTTTAACCGCTGATAGGTCTCGCTGTAAGGGATTAATAAATATCCGGTATTTGCATATCGGTCTAATAACCCGATATGTTGACGAGGATTGAGTAAAGACAGATGATCTGATTGTCCATGAATATCGACCAGGAAAGAACCAACTTCACGCAGCAGGTTATTATTGATAGCGCGACCATTGATCCGCGCTATGCTCCTCCCCTCTCGCCGGATCTCTCGCCGCAGGATAATATAGTCCGGGTCTTCGATTAAATCTTCTTGCTCTAATAAGGTCTGAATGTGCGGGCGTACGAGTTCTGTTATTCTGAAAGTACCTTCGACGCTGGCGCGTTCAGCCCCGGCGCGAATCGAATCAATTTCTGCCCGGCCGCCTAACATCATTTCGATGGCATCCAGGATAATTGATTTGCCTGCGCCGGTTTCTCCTGTAAAGGTTACTAATCCTGACCCCATCTGCAAGTCAAGTTTTTCTATGATTGCGAAATTTTCGATATGTAATTCTGTGAGCATGATTTTATAATTTTGGAATGTGATTTACCTGATTATGATTATCTCATGAATTTTTATTAATATCGAATTTGAATTCCTGATAATCTGTAGTAAGCAGATGAAGTAACAAGTATTGTATACGCAATTTGCCAGACTAATGGCAGTATTGCAAACCCTCCACCCATGAGTAAATTCCCGATCACATTGATAAGGACAAGCGGCAAACTCCCCAGGACTACTGATAAAGCCATGATTTGAAAAAGACGTTTCGAGCGCCTCCGTTGAGTAACAAACCGCACTGCTTCTGCAATAATAACGCCTGCAACAGGAGCGAGGAAGAGGGTAAAAAAGCCAAGTATGGATACTCCCAGACTGCCCAAAAAAGACAGGAGTCCCGCCAGAATAAACGTTAGAGGATAGTCGTACCATTGGGTGGTCTCAAATATCTTCTGTTGACCACGGACGCACGCTTTGCAACGATACCCCGTGGGTGTTAAAACAGCGCATTGTGGGCAGATCGGTCTTTCACAACGGTTACATCTCAGACTGGTTTCGCGGTCTGGATGATTGTAACAGGTTAAGGGTTGCGGAGGGGTATTATTCATCGATTTATACCAGTTGAGGGATTTTGATTCATGTGCGCTGTGAGATTTCTATAAAAATAACCAGGATCTTGAAAGCGAATAAATTGGACATTTGCATTGCTTGAATGAGCGATGATTTTATCTCCATTTTCGAGGGGAATAGATGGCTGACCATCCAGGCTGAATACCGCCTGGTGGTCGGAATAAACGGACATGGTTATAGAAGAATTTTCCGCCAGGATAATTGCTCTATCCACTGATAGATGGGGGGCGACAGGAATGACGAGGATATTGCGCAATTCTGGAGGCAATATCGGCCCACCTGCTGCCAATGCATATGCGGTGGAGCCGGTTGGCGTCGCCACAATAAGCCCATCAGCTACATAAGTAGTTAGAAATGAACCATTGATATATGTGCTGATTTGTATTGGTCGTACAAGCTGGCCTCTACAAATTACAATCTCATTAAGGACATTCCAGCTTTGCGTCATCTGCTCATTGCGCCAATGTTCGGCTTGTATGAGCATTCGTTTTTCCAACCAATACTCCCCTTTTAATAGCAATGGCAGAATCCGCTGCAATTCGTGGGGTTGTACCTCCATTAAAAACCCAAAGCGCCCAAGATTAATTCCCAGAATCGGAATATTGTATGAAGCGCAGAGATGTCCTGCGCGAAGCATTGTGCCATCTCCGCCCAGCGCCACTAAAAGATCAAAAGCGCTATTTTTGATTCCCTGGAGCAGTTGTTGATCTTTTAGCGTATATTGTTTTACCTGTACGTGGTGGGCATTCAGATATTCTTCTATTTCAACCGCCATACTTAATGCATCAGGAATTCTGGAGTGTGTTACAAGCGCGATGTTTTTGGGGAGAGATTGGGTTGACATGACAGGATTAATTATATCCTGTAAGTTGGGAATTGATCAAAGTCGCTGATCGCAAATTGAGTTGAATCCGCATCTTGCGCAGCGAGAGTGAATATCATGTGATCGATATACCTGGGCGCGGCGTTCTTGTATTCGCATTTCTGCCAGTATATCCAAAAGAGTAGATTCGAGTTCGGATGTGTATTCAATAGAATATGTTCGATTCGTGTAATGTAAGATTCCATAAGGAGGTCTCTTACCGGTATGTTTCTCCACAAGAAAGCAGTAAGCAGCTAATTGATAGATATGCCCATCGTAGGGACCACCAGATACATTCGTCGATTTAACTTCGACAGGAATAATGGTCGAGCCTTTCTGGATGATGTAATCTGGCTTACCGGTCAGGTTAAGCGCCGGGTCATATAAAGGTTCCTCAACATTTCCCCAGGCTTGGGTATCTGCATAGATGATTCTTCCTCCTGGCAAGCCGCTTGCCTGTTGTTGGCGCTTTGACTGCCAGAATAAAAATATTGCCAGAAGAAATAAAAAAATCGCCAGTATCAGCATCGTTAATTCGTAGCTAATAATAGGCGAGTAAAGTGAATTGAAAGAAGAATGATGACCAGTAAGAGAATGAGCAGGGCTGCTGATCGAAGTATTGAAGCAGCCAGAATTTTTCTGCCGTGCTTTTGATGTAGCTCGATTCCTGTTATAAGCTCATCTTGATTTTTGGACTCATTTCCCTTGATTTGATACCACCATGATCGTTGACAATAGGTGAATTGTCCGATTTCAGAAGCGCGAATCGTTCTCATTGGTATCTTCTGAGGCAGGCAGTCGTTTTGTTAATTGTTCCAGCGCTCGTTCCAGGTGCTGTTCTCTTAAACTGATGGTAAGATCACCGCGAGTTCGTTCTACAATTCCCCGGATAATATCCGTCTGGCGGCGCAACCCATTGGTGATGGCGTCCGGATAGTCCATTGTAACCAGAACGTTATATATATCATCCATGCACCCTAATAAGCGTTCGGCTTCTTGCGAATAACCCTGTCTGAGAATATCAAGACAGCGCCTGCGCAATTCACCTGTGGCTTCGGCTAAACCATTCATGTAAGTTGCGTATTCGACGCGTAATTCTTCCGGCGTTGGCAGAGATTTCTCATTTACCAGAGCATTTGTGACATTAGCTTCAACAAACTCTTTGAGCGCATCCTGTGTGTATCCTGCGTAATAAATATCTGAAAATTGATCGAGGGTTTCGCGTAATTCTGAAACCAGATCTTTTGCCAGAGATAAATGGTTTTGTGCTATAACATGCTCGTCCCTGTGAATGGCGCGGATGGCTAGAGCACAATTCCGAGTGAGCTGCCGCGCTTGAATAAGCGCGCGATCCCGCGCCGCAGTGCGCGCATCAAAGGCCTGGCGAATACGTTCAGCAATTAATTCTAAATCATCCATTTATGCTAAAAGGGAATTTCATCCTCGTTGATCATGTGGGGCGGTTCGTCCTGGGTAATACCTTCCCCACCTTCTTCACCTCGAGAAGCCAAGAATCTGATAGAAGCTGCTGTCACTTCAAAAGATGCTCCATGTCCACCATCTTTTTTATCCCAGATTCTTGGGCCTCCTGTGGCCGGGTCAGGTTGTAATCGGCCTTCAACCAAGACGGGTCTCCCCTTCTTTAGGTATTGATTACACGTTTCAGCCTGTTTGCCCCAAACAGTTACACGAAACCAGATTGTTTCTTTGACTTGTTCTCCATTGTTGTTTGTGTATTTTCGGCTGCTGGCGACGGGAAAAGATGTTACAGCCTGGCCGGCGGGAGTATAACGCATTTCTGGATCTCTTCCTAAATTCCCAACAATGATGATCGTATGGAACATGGTTTTCTCCTCATAATTAGTGGCTCTATACGCTATATTGATAATTGTACTTGAATGTTATGGAAATACCAAAATATTATTCTGTGTATCCGCAAAGTGCAAGCGCTCGAGGGCCTGTATTAATTCCCAGCACCGGTCCGGTGATGTTAATCAAAATCTCTAAAGGCGAGAATTCCCGTTTGATACGTTCGGCCAATTCTTCTGCTTCTTCGCGAACATTTCCATGGAGTATAGCGATTCTGAAAGGATTGCGGGTGTCCAGTTTTTCAAAGAACTTCCGATAGAACATATCAATCAATTGTGTATGCGTTCTGGCTACGCCAACTGCTTCAACCCGTCCTGTTTCGTGATTAATTGATACCAGGGGCTTAATGTGTAACATGGTGCCGATCAATCTGGCGGCGTCACCTATCCTGCCCCCTTTACGGAGAAATTCGATCGTATCCATACAAACAAATTGCACAAGGGTTTTTCGAACCTGATCGGCTTTAGCGATCATTGCCTGGGCGGCGCCTCCGGCTTCACGGACACGCGCCGCAGCCAGTACCTGCCAACCCAGACTCATCGTTGGTCCCTTCGAGTCTATTGCATGAACAGGAATATTAACCATTTTTGCTGCATTTCGCGCTGATTGTATAGCGCCGCTCATTGCTCCGCTTACGGTAAAAACTACAATCTCTTCTGCGCCTTGTTGATGAACTTTTTCGTATGCTGCAGCAAAGTCCTCTGCAGTAGCCTGTGCCGATGTGGGAATTTGCGATTCGGTCTCCAGACGTTTGTAAAAATCTTCCGGCTGCAAATCAACCCGATCACGATATTCTTCGTTTCCCCAGATAATAATATGAGGGATTATGTTGATTTCATAACGCTCAATCAAGTTTTGTGGAATATCACACGTGCTATCAGTAAGTAATGCGATTTTATGTGGAGACATGGCCAGTATAAATCCTCAGATGATTAATCTTTTAATCCAGAACAATTATAAATCTTATGCCTGGATTTTGTAGTGTATTTCATCTGTTATATTCAGAAAGAATCGCTCTGATCTTGAAGTGATAGCATGCGTTTTATTGAGAATTTACTTTCATTATCCTTGCCCAGCAAGGATTTAGCTCTATAGTGAAATGGTCGCCCTGGCGATAAAAACGATTTTGTGGGTTAAGTAAATCGTCGAGGTAATTCGCATGGGGCATGGGGAGCTTGAAGTTAATCGTGATTGGTTTCTCGGATGCATTGACAGCAACGATTATCTGTTCGGTTTCGGTTTCCCTTATGAAAGCGAATTGTTGATGATTAACATATAACTGTTGATAGTTTCCTTTTTGGAGAGCCGGTGAACCGTGGCGAATTTTAGCAAGGCGCCGGATTGTGTTTACCAGATTCGGATGAGGAGCTGTTGAGGTAATATCGGTCAGGTTTATTTTTGGGCGAAGTGAGTGATCATTACCGTTCTCCTTCTTGCCGGTGATTCCCCATTCGCTGCCATAATACATTGAGGGGATGCCTGGCATTGTGAAAAGAAGAACATACAGGGTATACAGATGAGATGGATTTGTCAGGTTACTGGCCACTCGATTAACATCATGATTATCTGCAAACGAATATAAGAGTAAATTTTTATAAATACCTTCTGCGCCAAATTGTCTGTTAAGTGAATATGCAATTTCAAAATAATTTTGATCAACATGACTTGAATACAACCCTTTGTAACATTCATAATTCGTGACCGAATCTAACATTTCGGAATTAACCCATTTCCGATAGTCTCCATGAATGACTTCACCCATCAACCAAAAATCGGGGCGAAGTTTCCGGCAAAATGCAGCCAGCTCCTGCATGAAATTAAAATCCAGGCAATCGGCAGTATCTAGGCGTAATCCATCAATATTGAATTCGCGTATCCACATTTCGACCGCGCCAAACAGCATGCTCTTAACTTGTGGATTCTTTAAATTCAATTTGACCAGGTTGTAGTGACCATTCCAACCTTCATAGTTGAAAGGGTCGTTGTATGGACTGTATTGATCAAAGCGCAGGTTGCTAAACCAGTCCTGATACGAAGAAGATTTTTGGTTCGCCCTTAAATCTCTGAAGGCCCAAAAATCCCTTCCAACATGATTGAATACACCATCCAAAATCAGGCGTATCCCATGCTGGTGCAAATCTGCGCTGAGTTGAGCCAGGGTTTCATTTGTCCCAAGTCGGCGATCTATATGGTAATAGTCAACTGTATCATACCCATGAGAAGTGGACTCGAAAACTGGTCCCATATAAAGCGCATTAACCCCCAGTGAAGTTAAATGATCTATCCAAGGGGTGAGTTGTTGCAGGCGGGGATTCGCGGGAGATGTATAGTCGTTATAGGTTGGCGCACCGCAAAGTCCCAGGGGATAAACATGATAAAAGATGGTGTTGTAAGTCCAGTGTTTCATTCTTTTCCTTTGATTGTTTACATACCGGTAGGTATATAAGGATAATAAAAAAATTATGACAAAATACCATGCATAAATTGATGGACAGAACGATAGGTCAGGGCATCGTCTAACTCAGTATACCCGTTAAGATACATGCCAATATAGGTGTTAATCATGCCGAGAAAGGTGGTCGCGTAGCTTTGGTGGCGCCCACGCATATTTCCATGTTCTTTTGTCGCCAAAATGAATAGTGATTCTAAAGATTTATATTGCTCTATACTATAATGTAGGATAGCTTGATTTGGCTCACTATCTGGCGGTGCAAAATACATGCTGAGTTGCATACGATAAAAACGAGGGTGATTTTTTGCAAACTCGAAATACATCTGAACAATTTTTTGTAGCGTTTGTGTTAAATCGCCCTGATAGGCTGCTGCTTTGTGAAGACTATCTAGTAAAATTACAAAATTATTCTCAAGTAATGCATCGAGTAAGCCACGCTTGTTGGAGAAGTAGTGATAAAGCGTTGGCTTTGTGACTTCGGCAGTTTCAGCAATTTCTTGAACGCCAACGGCATCGTAACCACGCGCCGAGAATAAAGTGAGCGCACAGTCTAATAACTTTGAGCGATTATCCACACACGAATTATACCGATCGGTACCCTTTTGTCAAGAGTTTCATGATATCCAGTAATGGCATTATTCGATTCTGCGAATGGTTATCAGGGCAATATCATCTTGGCTAGGAGCGTAGCCAACAAATCGTTTGACTTCCTCGATTACAGCCGCTTGTATTTCGTTTGCTGTACAGCCAGATTTTGATAAAATTGTATCCAGCAGACGTTCCTCCCCAAAAAATTCCCCCTGAAAATTTTGAGCCTCAGTAATACCATCTGTATATAAAACCAGAATATCCCCAGGCATTAATTTGATAACTTTTTGTCTCCATTGCGCCTGTTCAGAAACTCCTAAAGCCATCCCTGTTGTTCGAAGATAATCAATAGACTCTTTTCCTCGTTGAGTATTGATCAAAAAAGCCGGTGGATGTCCAGCGTTTGCATATATAAATCGCCCTGCGCGTGGTTCCAGGATACCAAAGAACGCTGTAACGAACATACTTCCATGTGTATCAGAAAGGATTCTCTCGCTGACTGCATTTAATACCAGCGCTGGTAGTGTAGGAAATCTTGAGGCAAATGTCCGAATCAATGTGCTTGCCAGCGCCATGACAAGCGCCGCCCCCATCCCTTTATCGGCGACATCTGCTACAACGATAGCCCATTTTTGATCGGTCACTGGAATGAAATCATAAAAGTCGCCGGATGTTTCTCGCGCCGGCTCAAGTGTCACACAAATATCCCAGCCAGGAATATTGGGGACTTTTTCTGGTAAGATATCCGCCTGAATTTTTCCGGCCATTGATAATTCGCGAGCTATGATTTCTTGTTTGGGGTATGGAGAATTTTTTTGCACCGATAGCAATGTTTCATCAGTCTTGGTTTCCGTCGCTTTACTTGCTTGTAAAAGCAGTTCTGTTATTTTATTCTGCTCTGACTTTCTGCTTTCTGACGAGCTTTGCTGGAGTTGCTTGAATATTGATTTGAATTCCTGCTCGGATATATCCTTTGGCAAACAATAAAAATGTGGTTTGGTATCGATTTCATCTTGG
>CAZDAW010000051.1:0-22235 GCA_964503685.1 uncultured Anaerolineaceae bacterium
CCTCCCATTGAAAGCAAGGTTAAAAAATAAATTACTTCCCGCTGTAGTGAACTTGATCTGGCGGCTTTGCAATGTGTGAATCAGGTTTGCTCGATTTTCATTTATAATTATAATCAAACTTCTCCATAATTTCCAATGGGCTCAGGATATATGCCTCTCATGTCTCGTCGCTTGTTATTTCTTATCACTATTCTTGTCGGGTTCGGTTTGGGCATACTATTGGGTTGGGGTGTCTTACCAGTAAAATATGCGGATACAAGTTTGAAATCATTAAGAACGGATTATAAAACAGATTATGTTCTGATGGTAGCGGAGGTATATCACGCTGATGGCAACTTGCCTCAAGCGATTCAATATCTTAATCCATTGGATGATCTGCCAGTGTTACAAATTGTTGGGAATGCTATTGCTTTTGCTCGGCAATCTAATTACTCGATATCTGATTTGAACCTGCTTGTTCAATTGTATCAGGTGTTGCAAGCTTCTTCGGCTCAATAGGAATTGCAATGAAGGATCAGCGTGGCTCATGGTATTTATTAACCGGCTTAGTATTGGGCCTGATTATGGGATTTTTGTATAGCGCCTTTATTGACCCTGTGCGATATGTTGATACTGCCCCGGCAGCTTTACGGGTTAGCGATAAAGACGCTTACCGACAAATGGTTGCCCTGGCTTATGCGGCTGATGCGAATCTTGTTCGAGCTCAATCACGGCTTTCGCTTCTTGGAGAGCCTGATGTGTCTCAGAGGATGATTGAACAGGCACGTCAATTAATATCATACGACAGCTCAAGTTACCAGGGGCAGGCCCTTGAACGGTTGGCTGCAATGTTATCTGATCAATTACTGGCAACTTCTGAAGCGCTCCCAACGTCTCTGCCTGATATACAGGTGACTGAAATTCATACGAGCCCCAATCCTGCCTCGTTAGGACAAGGTGATGTAACGGGAACCCCAGCGATTGGAGCGACAATCACACCAACCGCAAGCCTTGTTCCAGCGATGACACCTTCGCCCACAATGGGTTCCCCCCTTGTTCTGCAAGATAAGACGAAAGTTTGCACTTCAACCCTCACAGAGCCATTACTCCAGATACAGGCGATCGATTCTAAAGGTCAGCAAATTCCAGGGATCGAGATCGTTGTAAGTTGGGTAAATGGCGAGGATCATTTCTATACGGGATTAAAGCCAGAGATTGGTTTGGGTTATGCCGATTTTGAAATGACGCCTGGTGTTAAATATACTGTCCGTCTGGCCGATGGTGGACAGCCAGTTACTGACCTCTCAGCGGTGGATTGTGCAGATTCGGGGGGCAAGCCATTTATTGGCGGCTGGTTTTTGGTCTTTAATCAACCCTAGTTGGGTAACAAAAAACCCGGATTTGAATTTCCGGGTTTTTTTGTATTTGCAGGTTATTGCATTGGATTGTTTGTTGCCCAGTCATCTCCCACAACGACTTGAACATCGATGGGTGAGGCGGGATTGAAACGGCTGTAGATTCGACTTTGTGGTACATTCATCAGGCTGGCCAAATATTGAATTGTGTAAGGCTTGCCTGTGTAATCGATGAGTGTGGTTGCCCCGTAAAACTGATCGGCGTTGGTCGAATCAACGATATTTAATCCAAGCGATCTCAAATATTCACCGGTTTGCGCAGCTATACCCGGCATCTGTGTGCCGTTTTGGATACCAAGTCTGGAGCTTTCGGCTTGCATCAACACAAGTGGGTCTGTTGATACTGCAGATGGACCTACCGCACCCATGGAGATGAAAATAGTATCACGCAATTCGCGGATTTTATCCGGTATGGGTCTGATGATGTCAAGTCCATCTGGTGATTTACCTAATCCAACCATGTCTGTACCGATGATGGCATGATGAATATTTTCTGCCGGAACCTTACTTGCCAATAACCCCAATTGAATAATCTGGTCAAGAGTAAGGTTCGTATGAACACCTTCTCCCAATTTACCATAGATAGTGGCGGAGTTTTTTATCATCCACGCCATTACACCGGGTTTGAGCATTTTATCTCGAATGGCCATAATAACCTGCTGCTGGCGTTGGGCGCGGTCAAAATCACTGCCTTCTGTATATCTTGCCCGCGCGTAGGCCAATGCAACCGCCCCCAACATGACCTGTTTGCCGGGCTGTAAAACAACCGTGTTTTCTTTTCCTAATGGATCTACTTTAATTTCTGCCGGAACATCAACTTCAATACCTTCTATCATATCGATAAAATCGACAAATGTGTTGAAATCGACCTGGGCATAGTAGTTTATTGGAATGCCAAGGAAGGCCTCGATCGTTTTCATCGCCAGTTCTGGGCCGCCGCCAGGCAATTTATAGGATTCTCCCAAATAATAAGCAGTGTTGATTTTGGCCCGGTTAAAATTTGGGATTTCTACCCACATATCACGCGGAATGTTGACCATCCCGATGGTTTTGCTGATGGGATCGATGGTCACCACGATCATGGTGTCGGTGCGCGGAGTTTCACCCGCTTCCCAATCGCGGAAGTCAAGTCCCATTAATAAAATGGTTACGCGGCTGGCCCCATCCCAGGGTTGGGGTCTCGGCGCAGTTTGGGCTGGTTGTGATGATGCAGAGGGAGTCTCTCCGGGCAATGGTGTACTGGCTGTTTGTTCACTCCCTGCGGGTATTCCTTCCGGGTTTAAAATACCCTGCACAGATGAAAATCCTTTTACTGTGGTGTAGGCTGCATAGGCAGCCCCGAAAGATGCGATGATAAATACGACCACTGCAACCCAAAAGAACCATTTTGTGAATAATGGCCGTTGTGTTTTAATCGGTTCATTTTCTGACATAAATTTTTTCCTGCATTATTATGTGTTATTTTTCTGGGGGAGGGACAGGTAGATCAGAAATTGGTGTCTGAATCCATTTGTCTCCCTCATCAATCAACATGACTGGAATATCATCCCGGATGGGATATTTTCGCCCGCAATCACGGCATACCAGCCAGGCATTTTTCACCTGGTCTAATAAGCCTTCTTTTTCGCGAGCACAAGCTGGACATCGCAAGATTTCAAGTAATTCTTCATTTACCATGATGCCTCCGTATGGCATTAATCATCATAAAACTTAGACACGATTGTACCACAATCGTGTGGTTGATAATCGCTGTAACTACGACTATTGATCTTCGTCGGGCGGCGGCATCCCTTCTGTGCCCGGGCCATATTCGTATACCGCTTGCCAGGGTAAGTAATGAGTTCGGAAAGTATCCCTGAAAAGGACCTGGCCTTCTCGTGTTACAGTCCGGGTAACGACGATATCAGCTCCTTCGGCTTCCCAATCGATTTGTTTTATTTCACCTGTTTCCAGATCTGGATTCTCCTGGTATTTTGGTTTTGGGGCTGGCACAGTATTTAATAATCCGCTGGTTTCCCACTCTACCATTCTGCCATCGGATGTGGAATAGAATTTCCATGTTAAAGTCCTTGCTGGCCCATTAAAATAAGTTTCCATTAACAGCCAGTATGGGGTGTCATTTGTGAATTTCAAGTCCACCAGTGGAAAATATACAGTTGCGTCAAGTCCTGCCAGTTCTGTATTAATTTGACCTGTTTCAGTTTGCTCGTAATATGAAACGCGATAGGCGTGCGCATACCGTTCTACGATGGGATAACCGCTAAAAAATGCTGTGCGGAATAACGTTGTACTGACCTGGCATACCCCGCCGCCAACCCCCTTTATAGTCTGATCACCATAAATGATCATTGCTTCTGAATATCCATTATCGAGGCTTACGTCGCCTATCGCCTGCGCGGCTGAGAATGTTTCTCCAGGGGCAACCAGAAGCCCGTGAAAACGGCTTGCGGCTATTTGGATGTTTTTAATTCGCTCTTCACTTGACCCATAGAAATATGAAATTTGCTGCCCTACCAGTTCCTTTATCCCCAATTGTTCGGCTGTTATATCGTCGCTGATTTCAGGCTGGGTGAGTGTGAATTCCAAAGGAATTATATGTTCACCCTCGATTATTTTTTCATTAATGGTCTGAATGCTTTTTTCTATATCTAACTTTCGCCCGACAATTGCAGATTGTATCACTTCAAGTTTTTTTGTCTGATCGTTAAATATAAATCGGGCGTTTTCTTCAGCGCGTTCAACTTCAGGCGCAATCTCTGTCAAATAAGGTCGTAGAAAATCAGGGTTGAGGGTAACCTGGTAATATTTTCCTGTATTTGTATCGATCGGTTTCAGGATAATCATTCGGGCAATTTCAGCAGGCTCGAACGTCCAAGGGCCAGGATCGCCGGGTTGCGGATCTGTTATTTTCAAGGTAAGCGGTGCACTGAGTATATTCCGAGCCGTTTGCGCCTGTTCACTTAAGTCAATTACATCCGGGCTTTTTTCATTAACTACAAGCGGCAGGGTAGTATTTTGCAATCCGTTTAATTGCTCGGCGAGGCGTATTATATTTGCCTGGATGTCAACTTCGCGCCCTACCTGACCGTTTTTAACGGTAACATCTGTCCCATTGATGATTAAACTGGCTTCAATGACCGGTTGATTAATTTGCTGGGCCAGTGATGTGAGATATTTTTGGGCAAGTCGTTGATCGAAGGTGACTACTGGCGCTAACTTATTTCCACCGACCCAGGTTTTTACTTGACTGAATATGCGGTTGATTGGATTACCCTTCCGTCCTGTTTGATATGCAAAAAGAGCCGACTCTGTATCATTTAACGTAAAACCAATCTGTGCAGGTGTCACAGACCAACTTTTATCCCCATCCTGTAAGATAATCTGCCCATTTTGCGGAAAGGAGAAATTTTGCTGGAGTTTGGCGGCTGCCTGATCGGGGGTTAATCCAGAGATATCTATTCCTGATATTGAAATACCCGGGTAAATTCGCCCCCAATAGAGAATTTGATAACCGGTGACCAGACTGATCCAAACGAAGCAGAAAAAAATAAAACCAAATAACAATGCTTTAAATATCTTTTCGGGTAATTGGTCATCCCGAAAATTGATTTCGCGCATAACATTCATGGTGAAGGATTATAACATTACCGTTGATTTGGTATTAAATATGCCAGCGCCTGACCTTTTTCATCATCCATAACGAGTTCCATGTGATGATTTTTTCGATATGTATCAACTTCAATCAAACGAAGGCAGGATAATAAAGCATCGTCAATTTTGATTATTTGGCTTATATGGTTTGGCGTTTCATAGAAAAATGCATGATTGAATATCGTATCTGGTTTATCAAATTGAATAGCGAGAGGATAAATATGCGATTCAACGAGATCTTGAAAAAAATGTGTGCCAAAAGACGGCTCTGGAGCAGGGCCGATTCCCTGTCCTGATAGTTCAATCAGAGCTTTTGTGTTATAGATATCTGAATATCCGATATGCACCCCCAGGTCCGGGCTATAGGTTCCCCATCTGCCAGGGCCTACACAAATGAAATCCTTGTCAGCCATAGCCGAGTTTAGGCGCCCGATTGAGCGACTGAGTTCAGCCCTGAGAGACTCTGTTTGCAGTGCATAATACCCTTCAGGGGTGACGAAAAGCACATAATCGATTTTGGGAATATAACCAGGCATGAGCATGAGCTGGCTGGAAAAAATAATGTCATCAGTGGGCAAATCGGCTGGTATCGGCGCCATAGCGGTATCCAGCAACTGGCTCTGAGGCCGACATTGCAAAATAGCAATCGTGATTTTGGGTTTATTTCTATCTCGAGTGGAAATATTGACGCTGAATTCCAAATCTACCGGGGAATGGTAGCTTGCCTCTAATATTTGTAAAATTTCTCGGAGGGTGTTCGGAAATTCAGTTCGGCGCAGGAGATCATCGAAGGTAATGATCAGGTTCTTTGGATCATCGATTTGGGCTGCTATATGTATTGGGGTTAAGCTGCCGTCTTGATCAAGCTGTGCAATATATTTCAGCGGGCGATAATCTTGTTTAAGAACATCGTGTAATGGAAGTGTTTTATAGCTATTATGAGCGAGATCAATGAGGTCTATATATTGCTGAGAATACCGCCGGATGGCCTGGGGGTTGGATTCGGGATGCAGCGTTGGGTGACTTAATGCAACCAACCGGGGGTAGTCGTTGCCTACCCGGTCAACAGCCCTGGTACCCAGTCCCCACACGATTCGTGCAAACCCGTCTTCTCGCCGGATTTGTGGTGACCAGCGATAATAATTTCTGCTGAATGCTACTCCAGCTGCGTGGGGTAAAAAATACTCTCCGTATGGTTCACCCTCGACCAGTTGAAACAGAATTGCCATCCTTTCGTCATAATCTTGCAGACCCTTGCTTCGCCGATACAATAATGCATTTGGGTTTAATGTGCTGGCATAGATCCGAGCAATGGCTTTGATAAGATCATTCAGATTTTCTTCTGGCGTTCCTTGATTGGGGCAGAAGAAACTGTCGTATTTTCCGGCAAATGATGTGCCAAAGTTATCTTCGAGTAAACTCGAGGAGCGTACAATAATTGGTTTTTGGCCGATATCTTTTAAGAGTGTATTCAGTTGAAATACAATATCAGGTGGGAAAGTGCCTGCTTCGAATTCTTTGACGATTTGCGGATATTCAGATTTGATCTGGTCCTCGCTCTTATATTTTTGATCGTTCCAGTGAATGAGGTCATTGTATGCCATAAATGTATAAAGCAGGTCTGATCCCAGATAGTAGGACTCTGGGACACGGATGGATTCACGAACCGTTGTATCTGACACTTCGTTTAATATTCGGGCCGCCAGGAGCATTCCGGCGGCTTTGCCCCCAATTTTTCCATGTCCTATTTTCCGTTTTCTGATTTCCACCAGGTCGTATGTTGTAAACCATTCTTTGGCAATTTTTATGTAAGCGAGTTGATCACTGATCATCGTTCTTATTAGTACAACTTTGTTTTCGCGTAACCGATGTTCCAGCGGGCCGCGCTTTTCAGGGGGCATTTTTTCGATAGCTATGGCTTGCTCGATGATCATATCGCGGGGAGCCAATTCAGGATTAAATGTGACCAATAGATTTTGGTCGGTTTGGCCGCTTTCGGCCAGCACTTCACGAACTATTTTGTCAAATCTTTCGTAAGGAAAATTATATGCGAAGTAAAAATCAGTCAGGTGATCTCTAACCCGATCCAGGCGATTTGCCCAGATATCGGCAGGTTCTTCTGAAATAGGGTAGTGAATTCCTTCGCGTATTTGAGAACGAAGAGCGCTATCACGGACTTCGTTTTCAAAATCTTGCGGTGTAACGACGCCGCCTTTAAATATCTCCTGGCGCATACGAGACCGAATCCTGTCGCACAAGATGGGATACTCAGTCAGGGTCAAGTAAATATTTAAAACCTCTGCAGAAGAAATGGTAGAAAATTTCATGTTGTGAATGACATCATTTTCACTTATAAATCGAGGTTTTGGGAACTGACGGCCCCCAAAACCCCAATTTTGGTCCTTGTTTTTGTAAGTGAGACCTATCCAAGATGCATTGGCATAATGACATGCAGGAAACCAGTCTCTCCAATTGGTTGAATAAGCCCTGGACTATTTGCCTGAGTGGTTTCCAGTGATACATTGGGGGTTTTGATAACTTCCAGTACCTCGCGTAGATAGCGCACATTGAATGCAATAAGCAGGGAGGGGCCTTCGATACTGGCATCGATGATCGTTTCGCTCTTTCCGGTTTCTTCAGATTGGGCAGTTATCTCAACAACGCCTGGTTGATTCTCTGCGCCAGCGTTTATTGATAATCGGGCAACATTTGTTCCTTCGCGGGCAAAAATCTCGGCCTGCTTGCAGGCTTTCACAAAAGCTGATGTGGATAGAACTGTACGGGTTTTTAAAGACCGCGGGATGATTTGTTTGTAATCGGGAAAATTACCTTCAATCAGTTGTGAAACCAGTTCAGTATCTTTAAGACTGAAAATTACCTGTCCGCGACCGGGTGGAATAACCATGGTGACAGTTTGTTCTCCATCAATTGCGATTCTGGCTAATTCATTCAAGGCGCGTGCCGGGATAATTGCCGTCATAGGCTGGTTGATGGATTTGGAAAGTTCAGCCGTCCTTACTGATAATCGAAAGCCATCTGCTGCCGCCATGGTAATTTTATTATCCTCAATTGTAACGCAGACACCCATAAGTACTGGCCGGGCTTCATCGGTCGATGCGGCAAATGCAACTTGCTGGATCATCTCTTTCAGGTCGGCAACATTAATTTGCACACCGTTATCACGGTTGGGTACCGGCATGGGGGGGAATTCCTGCGAATCGATTCCTTTGATGTCAGTATTTGCTGCTCCACAATGAATGTTCAGGGTTTGCGTGCGCGGATTTAATGAGAGGCTCACTTGATCGTTGGGGAGCGTATTGACATAGTCGGCAAATGTTCGGGCTGGAACAGTTGTTGATCCTTCTTCTTCAATCTTTGCTCCAATCCAACAGGTGATGCCTAATTCAAGATTAGTGGCTGATAATCGCAGTCTACCTTCATCAGTGGCTACCAGTATATTACTTAATACTGGTAGTGTGCTACGGGGTGAAACGGCGCGCGATACAATACTCAACCCATGAGCCAGATGCTGTTGTAAGACGGATGCCTTCATGAGGATAAGCCCTTTCAATTAATGGACTGAAAAAGAAGATGTTAATAATTTCCTGCTGTCGAGGTGATGTATGCTTTAAAAAACGACCAGATTGATGACGCATTATTAACCACGTGACAACGTCTGTTTGAGGGCGTTTTTATATCGATTTGCGTTAATTATAATCGTATCAGCGAATCGTGCGAGTATTTTTACCATAAATTCACAGACAAAAAAGGGGTTTGTGTGAGATATCAACACTCACTCAAACCCCTTTAAAATCCAGTATCTATAAAGGATTGTTTATATCCAGCCTCGTAATTCCATAGCTTTTACAACGCGCCCGATTGCGACCATATAAGCGGCATCGCGTGTGAAAACCTTTTGTTTTTCAGACATTTCATAAACACTGGCGAATGCTTGTGTCATTTTGGTATCCAGTCGGCTGAGCGCCTCTTCTTTTGTCCAGTAATAATTCATATCATTCTGAACACTTTCAAAGTAAGAAACTGTTACACCGCCGGCATTGCACAAGAAATCAGGAATTACGAATATGTTTTTGCTTTTCAAAAATTCATCAGCTTCGGGGGTTGTCGGGCCGTTAGCGCCCTCAGCTATAATACGTACCCGTTTGTTAATTTTTTGGACGGTTTCGGCATTGATTTGACCTTCTAACGCAGCCGGGATCAGAACGTCAACTTCTTTTTCAATCCATGCATTACCATCTTCAATTATGTAACCAGCCTGACGGGCTTTTTCTTTATCAATTGAACCGTATTGATCTGTGATTGATTGCAGGAATTTTGCATCAATGCCGTCTTTATGGCTTACAGTATAAGATGTGCGATCTGCCCGATCCCAATATGATACACAAGCAACTTTTCCTTTGATCAATTCGTTAAAGCCGATAGCGGCGTATTGCGAAACATTCCCGAATCCCTGGATCGCTGCAATTGAATTCTCCCCTTTCATCCCCAGACGATTCATGGCTTCGCGAACAGTGAATATGACTCCAAAACCTGTGGCTTCTGTTCGACCTTGTGATCCGCCGTTCCCCAATGGCTTTCCAGTAATCACGCCAGGTGTGTATTGACCGACTAATTTGGAATACTCGTCCATCATCCACCCCATCATTTGGGGTGTTGTACCAACATCTGGGGCAGGCACATCCTGGCGAGGACCGATATTACGCCAGATAATATCTATGTAACCTCGACAAAGTCTCTCTTTTTCTCCAACCGATAATGTTGCGGGGTCGACGACAACTCCGCCTTTGCCTCCTCCCAGTGGAATATCGGCAACAGCGCATTTCCAGGTCATCCAGGTTGCAAGAGCACGAATAGTATCAATCGTTTCAGAGGGGTGAAATCGAATCCCACCTTTATTTGGGCCACGTGCATCATTATGTTGGACACGATACCCATTGAAAACTTTTATTGTGCCATCATCCATACGAACGGGGATTCTAAAATGGTATTCACGTGCCGGCCAACGCAATATTTCAGCCACCTGCGGGTCAAGCTTTAACTGATTTGCCACATGATCAAACTGTTTTTGTGCCATCTCAAAAGCATTGGTTGTGATCGCCATATCTTCTCCTGTTCACTTTTTCTATAATGAATTGTTTTAAGAAACTCCTACCCACTTAAAGGTAGCAGAGAATATGTTTCACGTCAATATGATGAAAGGCCGTTTGATCCTGTGATGTCCTTCCCACTTTTTTGTTTTTTCAATGTTTGTGAGCCGTTTTTATCAACTCCAATTGCCTGTACAGTTCAGATTGAATAATTTGGGGATTTGCTTTTCCCTTTGCTGCACGCATTATTTGACCAAAGAGCCAGCGGGCGACTGTTTCTTTACCGGCCAGGTATGCTTCGACTTCTTTTGGGTTATCCGCCAGTACTTGTTTCACTAAATCTTCTATGTAATTCTCGTCAGATATTTGTTGGAGACACTGCTCGTTTATTATCGCTTTGGGTGATTTCCCAGTATTAAACATCTGTCCCAGGACGTTTTTGGCAATATTTTTGTTGATTTCTCCACGATGAACCATCTGGATAAGACTGGCCAATGCTTCTGGCGCTACCGGTGTTTTTTCAATATCTGCCAGGTTGGAATTGCTCTGATTGATGAGACTGAAAAACTCTCCACTGATCCAATTTGCTATTATCTTTGGCGATATATCTGGCGCTGCCGCTAGCGTATTTTCAAAGTATTTTGCTACTGATAATTCGGCGGTTAAAACGCCTGCGTCATATTGGTTCAAACCATACTGCCTCATAAATCTGTCACGTTTGGCGCTGGGCATTTCTGGTAAATCTTTCTTTACTTTCTCCAGCCATGCATTATCTATTACAACCGGCGGCAGGTCGGGTTCAGGGAAGTAACGATAGTCATGAGCTTCTTCTTTTCCGCGTTGCGAAAAAGTTTCTTCAGATGTTTCGTTCCACCCTAATGTCTCTTGCACAATGGCTTTTCCCTGATTTAATAATTCAGTGTGGCGTTCTATCTCGTAGTTGACCGCACGCATCATGGAACGAAAACTATTCAGGTTCTTGATCTCTACTCGTGTTCCAAGCTTGGATGAACCAGCTGGGCGAAGCGAGATGTTTGCTTCAAAACGAATCTGGCCTTTTTCCATATCGCCGCTGTTGACTCCCAGATAGCGGAGTAATTGGCGTAGTGTGTTTGTATATAGACGGATATCTTCGACTGAGAACAGATCGGGCTCTGAAACAATTTCAAGAAGTGGCACCCCGGCCCGATTTAAATCTACCAGAGAGGCTGATTTCTCCCCATCACGTACGTGGGTCAATTTGCCGGCGTCTTCTTCGAGATGCACTTCTCTAATACGAATTGAGCGTATCCCTTCTTCTGTCTGGATTTCAAGATGTCCATTAATTGCTAATGGATGTTCATGCTGGGATATCTGATATCCTTTAGGCAAGTCGGGATAAAAGTAATTCTTTCGGGCAAAAAAACTTGTGGTTGGAATTTGGCAGCCAAGCGCCAGGGCCACCCTTAAACCATATTCAACAGCCTGCTTATTGACAACGGGCAAGACTCCTGGCATTCCAGCGCATATTGGGCATACAGCCGTATTGGGTGATGCTGTCAATACGTCAACAACCGGGCAGGCGCAAAACATTTTTGAGCGCGTGAGCAGCTCTGCATGAACTTCTAATCCGATAACAGGTTCAAACTTCACCAGACGTCCTATCTATCCTAAATACTTAGCCGTACTTTTGCATGAAATGCTCAATACGCTTGAGAGCCTCTTCAATTTTCTCGTAAGCGGTTGCGTAAGAGCAACGAATGAAGCCTTCTCCGCCAAGACCAAAGGCAGAACCTGGCACAGCAGCTACATGTTCCTCGTTGAGTAATTTTTGCGAGAAAGTTTCATCATCCATACCCGTTACTGTGACTTTGGGGAATGCATAAAATGCGCCCCTGGGTTCGAATGTGGGCAGGCCAAGCCGGTTCATTCCATCAACAATCAGTTTTCTGCGACGGTCATATTCAACCAGCATATCTTTTACAGCAGGTTCACCGTTTTTAAGGGCTTCTTCTGCGGCAATTTGCGCCATCGTTGGCGCTGTCATAATGGTATATTGATGAACCCGGAGTAATCCCTTCATCAAATACTCCGGCCCAAGGGCGTAACCGATACGCCATCCGGTCATGGCATAATCTTTTGAGAATCCACCCAGGATAAGAGTCCGTTTTTTCATTTCTGGTAAAGAGGCGAAACAAACATGCTGTATGCCATATACCAGGCGGTCGTAGATTTCATCTGAAATGACAATCAGGTCTTTTTCTTCCGCAATTTGCGCAATTTCTGAAAGTACTTCTTTCGAAGCAATTGCACCGGTGGGATTGTTGGGGTAACCAATTAAAATCATTTTTGTCCGCGGTGTAATTGCTGACCGAATTTGATCCGGGTCGGGCTGGAATTGGTTTTCCATTCGACTGGGAATTTCAATTGGTGTTCCACCGGCAAGGATGACCTCGGCTTGATAGGCTACAAAGCATGGAGTGGGGATAATGACCTCATCTCCGGGATCGAGTAATGCAGTCATGGCTGCATAAAGCGCTTCAGATACGCCGACTGTGATAATCATCTCTGTGTTGGGGTCATAACTGACCCCGTAAAATTTTTGAATGTGGTCGGCTAAAGCTCTTCGTAGTTCAATACGTCCGGCGTTGGATGTATAGTGGGTTTCTCCATCTCTTAGGGCTTTGACTCCTGCTTCAGTGATGTGAGCGGGGGTAAAGAAATCAGGTTCTCCGATTCCTAAAGAGATGACATCTTGCATTGTCGCAGCAATATCAAAAAATTTCCGAATTCCAGACGGCCGTAGGTCGCTCACCCGTCGAGAGAGATAGTTGTCGCGCATTTCCACTCCTTTATGTTTGCTTGATAGTCCACTCATCAAGAGAGTGATCATAGGTGATTTCAAAAAATTGATCGTTGATTGTTTTTACCCGAAAATGGTATCCGTTTGGTTCATGCCACTGTTTTTCGATAGCGGCGATTTCCATTTTTTTATCTTCCCAATAGAATGCCTTTGGGCGTTCGCCGTATCGATATCCCGAATGACATACAACCCGATTAATCACTATATCACCACGGTCGAGTGATCACTGATGTCCAATTTGTTCATTTGACAACTGAGTATTACATCATTGCCCAGCAATGATTCATTGAGCAAAGCATTTGTCACCTGCACGTTTTCGCCGAGGATGGAATCCCGAATGACGCTGCATTCTATATCACAATCTGCACCGATTGACGTGTATGGGCCAATCACCGAAGAACGGACTTTTGCTTCTGGATGTATGAACACGGGGGGAATGATTGATAATCCATTAGTCAGAGCAATCTGCTGGCTGTTATCACGTCCATGCGCCAGCAAATAGCGGTTTGTTTCCAGTAAGGCTTCAGGAGTGCCTGCGTCGAGCCAGATATCTACAGCTTGCGTTCGCATTTTTGCCCCTTTACTCAAGAGTATATTAATCGCGTCGGCAAGAAAATATTCCCCATTCAGTGACATGTTTTTTGATATTTGTTCATCAATGGCGTTAATTAACTCTTCTGCATGTCGGAAATAATAGAATCCGACAACAACGAGCCTGTTGTTAAAATCTTTAGGTTTTTCAATTAACCGTTTGATCCATTTCTGCTGATCCAGTTCTGCAACACCAAATCGGCGAGGGTCGGGTACTTCTTTCACCCAGGCGATTCCATCACAATTTACATCAGCCAGAAAGGAGAGATCAGTTTCGATCAGAGTATCCGAAAATGCCATTATCATTGGTCCCTTCAGATATTCTTTTGCAAGGTGAATTGCGTGAGACTGTCCGAGCATTTCTTCCTGAATTATGTAATGCGCTTTTACCTGGGGGTAGTGAGTTTTCATAAACTCTTCAATTTGTTCCCCTAAATACCCCACAATAAAGATATATTCAACGTTATCCGGGTTTGGCAGTGAGTCAAATGTGGCTAAAAGGTGATCCAGAATCGTTTTACCGGCTACTGAAACTAGTGGTTTCGGTTTGCTGAGTGTATGAGGACGTAAACGTTTCCCAAAACCAGCCATTGGGATAACGATTTTTAGAGTATCAGCCAAGATATGCCTCCTGAATTTGTGTTGGTAGGGTTATCGATAAACAAAAAAGCCGAAAGTGGCTGCCGCCAGGATAATAAAGATTGGATGAATGTTTGTAAAAGTCAGTAGTCCAAAAGCGGTCAGGGCAATGATTGCCTTATCCCAACCGTGTAGCAACGCGATTCCCCATCCGGATTGTTTTGCTCCCATAACCGTATTTGCCATGTCGTAAGCCGTCCAGAGTAATAAACCAACGACAACCGGGCGTACGGCTGTAAGCATTGATTTAATTCCTGGGTTATCTTTTATTCCAAAGAAGTATATCACCATTACCAGCATCAGAACGGTTGTTGGTAAAACGGTTCCCGCCACTGCGGAGATGGCGCCGGCTATCCCAGCCAGTTGAAAACCGATATATGCAGATACTTGTGGAGCAATAGGGCCGGGTAGCGCATTCCCAATGGCAACCGCGTTGGCGAATTCATCAGGCGTCACCCAGCCAATAGCCGTTGTTTCTCGTTGCATTAGCGCCAATGACGCAGGCCCACCCCCCCAGGAGAAAATTGCGACGCGGGTAAAGAGGATAAAAATTTTCCACAACATGATTGCTACTCCAGATAGTTGATGTAACTATCAGGCTATTCTCTTAATATTGACTCTGCCATTGCTATATTATCTTCTATGAGATTTACGAGTTCTTTTAGCAGACATGAATCAAAGGCAAACTTAGCCCCGGCTGTTTGGTATAATTCGGGCAGTGGAACCGAAGCGCCTAATGAAAGGGCTTTTCGGTATTTTGCAACAGCCTCGGCCTGATTGGATAAAGCATTACGCCATATTTGAACTGCTCCTATCTCGGCCAATCCATATTCTACATAATAAAATGGGTCCTGGAATATATGTTGTTTACATTGCCAACCCATTTTTTTATTGTTTTCAAAGCCACTCCAATCAACGTCAGGCATAAACCGATCCCATAAAGATTGCCATTGTTCGTCACATAGCGCTGGTTTAATTGCATCGGTTGGATGGGTATAAGCCCAATGTTGAAATGCATCCACAACCGCCATATACGGCCAGAAGAGAATAATTGTCTCCAGGTGAAATTTTTTCGCTTGAGCGGCTTCCTTTTCATTATAAAATCCGCCATGTTCTGACAACAAATAAGGCGATGCCAGTAATTCCATTGCCATTGATGCAACTTCTGCGATTTCCAATCCGACCTGAAGTTGTTGAAAATAAGGCAATTGCGCACTCTCAAAAACATGAAAGGCATGCCCACTTTCATGCAACAGGGTGAGAACATCATCATGCAATCCAACAGCATTTGAAAAAATAAAGGGTTTGCGGATTGTAGCCAAAGCGGTGCAATAAGCCCCAGGCGCCTTATTTTTACGATTGTCCAGGTCTAACAAATTTTCTTTGACCATTACATCGAAATATTGTCCAAACTGAGGGTCAACCTTTTGGAAGATAACCGATGTTTTACTTTTAAGTTCATCATTATCTTTATAAGGCCGAAGTGGTGGAAGACCATTAGCATCAACATCCAGATCCCAGGGGCGTAATGTCTTGACTCCTAATTGGTTTCGACGTTTCTCATAGATCCTTGATGCTGCTGGAACAACGACTTCTTCGATTGCCTGATGAAATTTAATACAATCTTCTGGCGAGTAATCAAATCGAAGTAATTGTTGCCAACGATAGGCGCGGTAATCAGGCAGTTGGCAGTTATCTGTAATTTCTTGTCGTAGTTCAAAAAGTTTTTTCCAAAGGATGTTAAGAGCTTCACGATCATTGAGTTGACGTTGTGAAGCCAGTTTCCAGGCGCGTTCACGAATTTCTCGATCTGGGTTTTGATAAACTGGCAGCAGTTGATTCAGCGTAACTTCTTCACCTTCCCATTCAACTGTCTGAGCGCCTATGATTTTGTCGTACTCTGCCGCAAGTTTATGTTCTTCGGCGAGCAAGGCTAGATTTTCCTCTCGGAATATGGCTATTTCGGCCTGAATATTTCTTAAAGGTACAGTAAAACCTTGGGGATGAATACCACTTTCCAGTATTTTTTTCTTTACCTTCTGTTCTGAATCCTGTGATTTTGGGTAGATATGGTCGAAGAAATTGTTGTAACGCGCCTCAGCTTGCTTGTCGGCTGTGTTGATTGTGATGGCGATATATAGACGGTATAGGATTTCATCGATTGTCTGGCTGATAGTCGTCCAGGCCTTTAGCCATTCGACAACATTTTGCTCTGTCAAAGGCTGCTTGAGCAAATCGTCGTAATAGGGGGAAATTTGTTCCCACGAACAATCCAGTATGTCTTTTGGGTTTGTGGAAAGAAGTTTCATGTTTGTTTACCGATTTTTAGGACGTGTGATCATGTCAGTGATCAAAAATCCACACAGAATTTAATTAAATTTCAGGTTTGCGTTTATGCCAATCAGTGATTTGTTGATAGGCGTAAGCGGTTTTAAATAGAATGTCTTCTTGAAAATGGGGTCCCATCAATTGCATACCAATTGGTAAGCCGTTGTGGTCAAATCCAACCGGGAAAGTCAATCCGGGTACACCTGCCAGATTGGCAGGTAAGGTAAAAATATCTTCCAGGTACATGGCTAGCGGATCATCACCGTGCTGTCCAATACGAAAGGCGGTAGTTGGAGCAACCGGGGCAGCAATCATATTTACTTGCTTAAAGGCAATCTCAAAATCACGTTTGATTAATGTGCGAACTTTTTGGGCCTGTCCATAGTAAGCATCATAATAGCCGGCGGAGAGAGCGTATGTTCCCAACATAATGCGACGCTTGACTTCTGAACCAAACCTGGCGCCGCGTGTATTGAAGAACATTTCATGGATAGAATCGGCTGATTCTCGCATGCCATAGCGAACGCCGTCGTATCGCGCCAGGTTAGCTGAAGCCTCTGCTGGCGCTATCAGGTAGTAAACCGGTAAAGCGTATTCAGTGTGGGGTAAGCTTACAGGAAGAATCTCGGCTCCCAACTCGTGCAGTTGATTGATGGCAGTCTGCACGGCTGTTTCAACTTCAGGCTGTATCCCTTCAATGAAGTATTCTTCTGGCACGCCAATTTTGATTCCCGACAGATTGGTTTTACAAGGAAAAATTATTTCTGGGACAGGAATATCCATCGACGTGGCGTCCAATGGGTCTTTTCCAGCCATAGTTTGAAATATCAGCGCAATGTCCGCAGCGTCAATCCCCAAAACACCTATGCTATCCAGTGATGATCCATAAGCAACCAGACCATAACGGGAAATCCTTCCATACGTAGGCTTTATTCCGCTAATGCCGCAAAAAGAAGCCGGCTGCCGAACGCTTCCCCCAGTATCAGTGCCGATAGCAGCAGGGATCATTCGCGCGGCTACAGCTGCTGCGCTTCCACCGCTTGAACCACCTGGAACACGATCAAGATCCCATGGATTATGGGTGATACAGTAGGCGGAATTTTCTGTGGATGAACCCATTCCAAATTCATCGGTATTGGTTTTGCCGATAACGATCATCCCGGCAGATTGCAATTTGGCGATGGCCGTTGCTGTATATGGGGGAATGAAGTTTTCGAGTATTTTTGAGCCGCACGTGCAACGCATCTCTTTAACACAAAGCAAATCCTTTACGGCTAAAGGGATTCCGAGGAGTGGAGAAACTGGTTCCGCATTTTTTTTTGCGGTTAACCGGCGCCGGTCGGCGTTCTGGGCTTCTTTGATGGCGGATTCTGAAGAAAGTGTAATGAACGCATGTAGTTTCTCTTCACCAGCCTCGATCCTTTTTAAGTAATATCGGATTAATTCTTCGCTTGAGATCTGTCCGACTTGTAATTCGTGGCTTGCCTGGGTTACAGTCAGTTCGTCGATGGTGGTCATGATTCACTCCAGGACTAATGGGACTCGGAATTGATGGAGATTAGAATCTGGCGCATTGCTGAGTAACTCATTGATTGCAAGACCGGGACGCGCTTCATCAGGTCGCAGTACGTTGCGATCAGGCAGAATGCTGGATGTGGGGGGAATATCAGAAGTGTCTAGAGTTTGTAACCGTGCAGCATAATCTAGAATGCTGGAAAGTTGCTCGCAATATCGCTTCTTTTCTTCTTCTGTCAGTTCCAGCCGAGCTAATTGAGCAATATGTTCAACTTCTGAAAGGGTTAAAATCATGACGTAATTATAACAGGTAAGAAGTAAAGCGAGATTTAAAATTTTGGCGTATTTATATTCCCTCTGTGCGCTGATGTCCTCGTTTGACAATCTTAAAAATAATGGTATACTCGTAAGCGAGTCCATAAAAGAAGAATTTATTGACGATTCTTCTGGCGGCTTGTTTTTAAATTAAAATTCACGATAGGATTTTGTGGATGACAGATTTACTCAAAGTGCAGGGACTTGAAACTCATTTTCGGACCCGAGAGGGGGTTGTACATGCCGTAAACGGCATCTCTTTTAATGTCAATCAAGGTGATACATTGGGAATAGTAGGAGAAAGCGGCTGCGGTAAAACCGTCAGTATGATGTCAATTCTCCGGTTGATTCCTAGCCCTCCCGGCAAGGTTGTGGCAGGAACAGCGTTATATGATGGCAGGGATCTTTTGCAAATGTCTGATGAAGAGATCCGGCATATTCGTGGGTCGCAAATGAGCGTCGTTTTTCAGGATCCAATGACTTCATTTAATCCCGTACTAACGATGGGGCGTCAGCTTGCCGAACCGTTGGAAATTCATATGGGGATGACGCGCCAACAGGCATTGGAGCGCGCCGCCGAGCTTTTAGGTATGGTGGGTATTCCGAATGCGAAAGAGCGCCTGGGCGACTACCCTCACCAGTTTTCTGGCGGTATGCGGCAACGGGTCATGATTGCAATGGCATTAGCCTGTAACCCACAAATTCTGATTGCTGATGAACCAACTACTGCGCTTGATGTCACTATTCAGGCGCAAATTGTCGATCTCGCCAAGCGATTGCGGGATGAGTTGGGAATGGCAATCGTTTGGATTACACATGACCTCGGCGTCATCGCTGGTTTGGCTGAACGAATGTTGGTTATGTATGCTGGCTTTATTATCGAGGATGCCCCAGTGAAATTATTATATGCCAATCCGCAGCATCCTTATACTTTGGGGTTGTTAGGCAGTTTGCCTCGTTTGGATGAGGGAAGCCGCAAACGATTAGTTTCTATTGAGGGTATGCCTCCTGTGTTATTTGATAAACCGACCTCGTGCCCGTTTAGCCCGCGTTGCACTTTTCGAGTTGAACGCTGCTTACATGAGAATCCAATGTTGACATGCGTTGAACCGAATCATTTTGCTGCCTGTTGGGTTGATCCTTCAACCGGGAGGGAACGGTAATGAGCGAGCAGGAAATTTTACTGCGGGTTGATGATTTAAAAATGCATTTTCCGATCCGGAGAGGGGTTTTTCAAAAGACGGTCGGGTATGTTCATGCAGTGGACGGAGTCAGTTTTGAAGTTCGGCGCAGTGAAACTCTGGGCCTGGTTGGTGAGTCGGGTTGTGGCAAATCGACTACGGGCCGTACGATTTTGCAGTTATATAAGCCGACCGCCGGCCATATCTATTATGATGGAAAAGATCTGGTCGCGATGAAGGGTGAATCGCTGCGGCATATGCGCCAAAAAATGCAGATGATTTTTCAGGATCCCTATGCCAGTTTAAATCCACGGCAAACAGTGGAAGAAATTGTCGGCGAGCCGCTCATTGTCCATAATGTGATGCGCGGCTCAGAAGTTCGAGAAAAGGTGCGGGACCTTCTTAAGTTGGTTGGTCTTAACCCTTCTTATTTGGACCGTTATCCGCATGAATTTTCGGGCGGCCAACGGCAACGCATTGGTGTGGCGCGTGCGTTGGCATTGAACCCTGATTTGATCATCTGTGATGAACCTATTTCTGCACTGGATGTCTCTATTCAAGCGCAGGTTGTTAATTTGCTCGAAGATTTACAGAAGCAGTTTGGACTGACGTACCTTTTTATAGCCCATGATTTGTCTATGGTAAGGCACATCAGCACCCGCATAGCAGTTATGTATTTGGGTATTCTGGTGGAGTTGACCGGACAGGATGAGTTATATAAAAATCCATTGCATCCTTATACTCAGGCGTTGTTGTCCGCGGTGCCTATACCGGATCCGGTGGTAGAAGAGAAACGAAAACGGATTCTGTTGCAAGGGGAAATACCATCACCTGTAAATCCTCCTTCGGGATGTCGTTTCCGTACTCGCTGTCCGTTGGCAAAAGAGATTTGTGCAGAGAAGAAACCCGAATGGCGTGAAGCAAGCCCGGACCATTGGGTCGCTTGTCATATGGTCTAGTTTATTGTTGTAAGAATGATCAAAAAAAGGAGGTGATCAGACGAAACAATTGTGTTTGTAAGATTAAGTGAGTGAGTGGACTATAAAATTGTTGAACTGAAGGGCCTAAAAATCCTGATTAGTAAACAAGAGAAGGAGAAGAACTATGCGTAATAAATTATTCTTGATTGCATCTTTGTTGATTATTGCGAGCATGGTGTTGACAGCATGCCAACCCTCGAAGGTCGTTGAGACTGTTGTGATCGAAAAAGAAGGCGAAAAAATCGTCGTTACCGCAACGCCTCAGGTTGCGGCCGCCGGTGAATTCAAATCCAAAGACCCCACCAGCTTTGTTGAAATGACTTTCGGCGAACCAGACACACTTGATCCTGCGTACGACTACGAAACCGCTGGTTCAAACATTATCCAAAATGTTTATGACTTCCTGGTTTTCTATAAGCGCGAAAAAGTTACTGAACTGGTTCCCATGCTGGCGACTGAACTGCCGACCCTCGAGAACGGCGGCATTTCGGCTGATGGTTTAACCTACACTTTCAAGATTCGTCAGGGCGTTAAATTCCACAATGGCGACGAACTCAAACCCTCCGATGTAGCTTTTACTCTGCAGCGTGGCCTTTTGCAGGGTGGAACGAACTCGCCGCAATGGCTGGTTTTTGAACCTGTCATGGGTTCCACGGCCAACAATGATATCTCTGACTTGCTTGATCCCGATGGTTCACTCGGTCTTATTGACAATCGAGAAGAGCTTGCCAAGCAAGATCCTGCCAAGTTGGTGGAAACCTGCAAAAAAGTAAAGTCCGCCATTGTTGCTGATGATGCGGCCGGCACTGTGACTATCAAACTTGCTCAACCGTGGGGACCATTCCTGGTCACCATGGCTGGTTCCTGGGCCGCCATTCAGGATCAGAAATGGGTTGGTGAGAACGGTGGTTGGGATGGAAGCTGCGATACCTGGCAGAATTTCTATGCCATGACCTCGGATGAATTGAACGCGCTTCCGATCGGTTCAAAAGAGAATGGTACTGGTCCCTATATGCTGGATACCTGGACCCCGACCGAAGAGATTATCCTGAAGGCCAATGAGAATTACTGGCTCACAGAACCTCTCTGGGAAGGTGGACCTTCAGGCGCTCCGGCGCTTAAGACCATTCATATTAAATCCGTCGATGAATTCAGCACTCGTTTTGCTGCTTTCCAGGCTGGCGATGCTGACTACATGACCGCTGGCTCTCCTGAGAACTGGCCTCAGATGGATACCCTGGTCGGTGAAGTTTGCGACAATGAGGGCAACTGCGCGGCTTCTGAAGATGCTGCCAATCCCATTCGCAAATATGAGAAACTGCCTGTTATCAATCGTACGGATGCCTTCTTTAACTTTGAACTTAATACCGAAGGCGGAAACAACTTCATGGGCTCTGGCGAGTTGGATGGCAATGGCATTCCTCCCACATTCTTCTCGGATATCCATGTCCGTAAGGCGTTTGCCTACTGCTTTGATTGGGAAACCTATATTCGCGATGTTCAGCAGGGCAAAGGCAAACAGGCTAATAACGTGATGCTCTTTGGTGAAATTGGCGATAGTGATGACACTCCCAAGTATAGTTACGATCCCAAGAAGTGCGAAGAGGAATTTAAGGCTTCTACCTGGAAATCAAAAGACGGCAAGAGCCTGTGGGATGTTGGCTTCCGCATGACGGTTGGCTTCAATACCG
>CAZDAW010000052.1:0-22182 GCA_964503685.1 uncultured Anaerolineaceae bacterium
CAAAATTACTGGTTGCTTGCTGCGTCCTATTTCTTTTATATTAATTGGGATTACCGTTTCGCATTTATATTAATCCTCACAACCCTCATCAACTTCTTTGTCGCCAGTCATCTGTGGGTCAATGATCAAAAACAAAAACATTGGCTATGGGTTGGCATCATGGCCAATGTTCTGGGATTGGTCATTTTTCATTTGCAATCGAGCGGTTATGCATATAAACTTATCAACTACTTTGCCCGCCTGGGCGGCATATCCCAATCCATTGATCTGGAAATCTTCCTGCCTATTGGCTTCTCTTTTTATGCTTTACAGGCAATATCTTACCTGGTGGATGTATATCAAAAACGACTACCCGCATCGAGAGATATCATCGATTTTGCTTTGTATATGTCTTATTTCCCGAAAATGGTTTCCGGCCCAATCGAGAGAGCACGCTCATTTCTTCCAAAACTCTCGCAGGAAAGGCGAGTTGACAATGCACAACTTGAGCGCAGTTTCACTTTAATCATCATTGGTCTAGTCCGAAAACTCCTTCTCGCCGAAACATTCGGGCGGTATATTCCCACAGATTTATTTACTTCTCCCACGACTTATACAATTCCCACTCTCTTCATGGAAATCGTTTTATACGGATTTTGGTTATACAATGATTTTGCTGGTTACACGAGCATTGTGCGTGGTATAAGCGGTCTGTTCGGAATTGAGCTATCACCCAATTTCCAGCAACCCTACTTCTCACGCAACTTTGTTGAATTTTGGAACCGTTGGCACATCACGCTCTCACATTGGCTGCGAGATTATATTTACTTTCCCATCAGCCGTGCTTTGCTCCGCCGTATTCCCAATCATAATAATCCGATTAACATTATCTTGCCACCTGTTATCACCATGTTGATCAGCGGCTTATGGCACAATTTTGGATTCTATATGATCGTCTGGGGCGGGTTACATGGTGTTTACCAGATTCTTGAGCGCCTCATCGCTATCTGGAAACCCACCCTTCCTCCCGAAAAGCAGCCTGTCTGGCAGCAAGGTCTCCATATGTTGGTTACTTTTACTTTAACTGTATTTGCGTGGGTCGCCTTCGGCTCCGGCAGTCTCTCAAAAGCTCTTCTGTTCTGGAAAGCATTATTTACTTCACCCGGAACATCTTCTTATCCTTACTGGATGTTATTTCAACCCGCTTTCATGCTTCTGATTTGTATCCTGCTCGACTGGTTACAGTATCATTACAAAGATGAAATCGTCTTCGTACGCTGGACATACTTTGCCAAATCATCTCTCCTGGCTTTAATCATCATCGCTCTGTTTTTCAATGTTCTTTGGGGTGATGTCATGCAAACATCATTCGTTTATCAGGGATTCTAATATTAAAAATTACGAATAGATTGAACTTATTATGAAAATAACCGATATGATAAACATGAATTATGATAACCTGATACAACCCATTATTGAACGCGCCAGATCGCATCCGGACCATAAAACCCTGATTTTCTGGGGTGAGGATGACAAAAAAGAAATCATAACCGCCAGAGATTTCCATATCAACGCCGTCGCATACGCTCAAGCGTTGAAAGCAATCGGTATTCAACAGGATGACCTGGTTATTTTAGTCTTACGCCATTCTAAAACGTTGCTCTTCGCCTTTTGGGGTGCGCTTTATATGGGCGCCATAGCATCCATTTTCCCTTTTCTCACCGAAAAGCTTGATCCTGAAATTTATATGGAACGGGTGAAAGCGCTTGTAGCTCATTCCAAGGCAAAAGCAGTTATCACATTTCCTGAATTCAAAGAGGAATTAAGCGCCCTGTTGGCCGATGTTAACTGTAAAGTAATCAGTTCAGCAGAAGTCGCTACCAACACCAACCTCAACAACGACATCGAAACAGTTTACAAGAATCACGAAAAAGAAAAAATCGCCTTTCTACAGCACAGCAGCGGGACAACCGGACTTCAAAAAGGCGTTGCCCTTTCCCACCGGGCAGTATTAAATCAAATTGAATCCTATAGCCAATCACTCAATTTGACATCGGAAGACGTTATCATCAGTTGGCTCCCACTCTACCATGATATGGGATTAATAGCCGGCTTTGTCATGCCCATCGTTGCCGGAGTGACAATGGTGATGATGTCGCCATTCCACTGGGTGCGTGATCCTAAAATATTGATGCAAGCCGTAACAGAATACAAGGGAACTCTGTGCTGGCTGCCTAATTTTGCCTACAACCATTCTGTACGCGGTATTCGCAAACGCGACCTGGAAGGATTGGACCTGAGCACGTTGAGAGCCGTGATCAATTGTTCTGAGCCAGTACGTAATGATAGCCATCACATGTTCCTGGAGCGTTTTTCTCCTTTTGGCTTTCGTGAAGATGCGCTGGCCACATGCTATGCAATGGCAGAAAATACATTTGCCGTCACGCAAAGCCCACTTGGCGCGCCGCCGCATATTGATTGGGTAGAAATTAATTCACTCCAGACCAAACAATTTGCTCTGCCGGCAGCGGCCGGCGAAAATGGCGCTACTCCAATGGTTAGTTGTGGTTTTCCCATCCCCAATGTCGAAGTGGCAATTATCAATAATAAAAATGAAATCTTGCCTGACCGGAATGTCGGAGAAATTATCTTGCGCAGTAATTGTATGTTAAGTGGATATTACCACCGTCCAGACGCGACGGCTGAAGCTATCATCGATGGCTGGTATCACACTGGTGATATGGGGTACATTGCTGATGGCCAGGTTTATATCTCTGGGCGTAAAAAGGATATGATCATCGTTGGCGGCAAGAACGTCTTCCCGCAGGATCTGGAAGCAATAGCTAACACGACTCCGGGGCTGCACCCCGGGCGAAGCGCCGCTTTCGGCATGATGGATGAACAGCTTGGTTCTGAAGTTATCGTAATGGTCTGTGAATTGGAAAATGAAAACGCCAGCGAAGAAGAAAAAATTCAGATCGAGCGCGATTTACGCCGCCGGGTTGTTCAGCAAACCGAAGTTGCACTCGCCGATATTCGTCTGGTCGGCTCGAAATGGTTGATTAAAACCTCCAGCGGTAAAACCGCCCGCTCTGCAAATCGTGACAAGTACTTGAAAGAGTTTCTTAATAAACAGTAATAAAGATGGCCTTGAGCAAGTCACGGCTTTCAAACATAGCTTTATTGATTCCGGTTGCATTATTCCTCAACGCCTGTCGCCCCACCGAGCCAGGAACCTTTACCATTTATTTGGTAAATGAGGATATTTCAACTGAAGAAGCCCGACAGACTCCATTAAACCAATTAGAACTGGAAGAAATACCTCTGATAGCCGATACGGATATCATCACCTATTCAGCTGCGTCACACAATATTGAGCTGACGCAATCTGCTTACCAGCGTCTCCTCGCATTTCAAGATCTGCCTGGAATCGACATAGACGGAATGCCTTTTGTCGTCTGCGTGGGTGATACGCGCATCTATATGGGCGCTTTCTGGACGCCTCTGTCTTCCTTGAGTTTCGACGGCGTCGTCATCATGCTACCCTCCGACAGGGATAAACGAACAATTAACATAACCCTTGGTTATCCATCTTCCTGGGCATTTAAAGGGGTTGATCCTCGTTTGGATCAGCGCATCCTTAATGCATTAAAAACCACTGGCAAATTAAAATAAAACCGGGTACACCAACTTCTATTTATACACTTTCCTGGTAATCTTGCGCCATTGCAATTCGTTTTCGTAAAGCAGGATGCGAATGCATAAAAAATTCAATCAGTGGGTCTGGGTCTGCATCAGCCAGATTTTGATTGGCGAGACGAGTGAGCGCAGAAGCATACGCCTTACCGTTATGAGTGAGCGCCAGCGCATAACCGTCGGCCATTCTCTCGCGCCAGCGCGAGAAGGCATTTCCTAACGGCATGGTAATGATGCTATAGGCGCCTAAAACCAGCAATAACAGGGGAAAAGCAGCAATATCAGCAACACCTTCCAAACCAAACAAAACGGTCCCCTGTCTTAAGCCAAGCGAGGCCAAATATAACCCGACCAGGGTAATTATCGAATCAACTACAATGAGAATCGGGATATCTTTATGAACATGATGCCCCAATTCATGCGCCAGCACAGTTTCAATCTCATCCGGCGTGAATTCATTCAGCAAAGTATCACCCAACACAATCCGGCGTGTGTTTCCTAAACCAGTTAAGCCTGCATTGGCGGCTTTCGTCCGGCGGCTCATATCAAATTTAAATACACCCTGGACGCGTGTATTTGCTCGTTCAGCCAACCGCAACAGCCGTTCAGCGAGGTCAGCATATTCATCTCCCAGGGGAGTATATTTATTAAATAGCGGCATGATCACTACCGGCGCCAGATTCGCCAGAATAACATTCACAAATAATAGAATAGCAGCCACCCACAACCACCATGTATCTGGCGCTGTGCGCAACAAAACATAAATGACCTCAACTAAAATCAAACCCAGAACACCTGTCAACGCCAATGATTTGATCTGATCCAATACCCATCCTTTTAAATCCTGCGTAGAAAGCTCATACCGGTGAGGTAAGATATAATCCGAGTAATACGTCAACGGTAAATCAATTAAAAAATATATTACGCCAAACAGAATGACAAAACCGGCTACCAACAACCACTGATGGACTGTCCATTGAAACAGGACATCGCGTAGCTGTTTGGCCCAGCCAAAAACCAGCCAGACGATCGCATAAACAGCCCCAATAACCAAACTGATGATAAATAAACGCCGTTGGATGCGAGCATAAATCTTTGCCTTTTTCTGCCGTTCAGGATCAAGGACTGTTGCGTCAATTTCCATGAATTGCTCCAGATTAATAATCTAGCCATTCAACAATGGTCGCCTCGCCCTGACCCACCCCTACGCAGAGAGTTGCCAGACCGTAGTATGGACGTTTTTCGTGCGGGGCGCGGCGGCGCATTTCATATAACAGAGTAGTCAATATACGCGCCCCCGAGCAGCCCAGTGGATGACCCAGGGCAATCGCTCCGCCATTCACGTTGGTAATTTCCTGCTTTAAGCCCAGATCAGCAATCACTGCCAGTGATTGCACTGCAAACGCTTCATTTAACTCCACAAGGCCAATATCTTCGATCGACAAACCAGCCCGTTCCAGCGCTTTACGGCTGGCTGGAACCGGCCCTAACCCCATTGTACGCGGCGGTACACCGGCGGCGGCTGTTGCTAAAATGCGCGCCATAGGGCGTAAACCCAATCGATTACACGTCTCTGGTTTCATTATAAGTAGAGCAGCCGCGCCATCATTGAGTCCCGATGAGTTCCCGGCTGTCACTGTGCCTTCTTTTCGAAAAGCAGGCTTCAAATGCGAAAGTGACTCAACCGTTGTATCGCGCCGCGGCCGTTCATCCACACTGATCATAACCGGATCGCCCTTGCGTTGCGGCACAGGAACAGGCAATATTTCTTCAGCGAATTTCCCCGAATCAATCGCCGCCACTGCCCGCCGGTGGCTTTCTGCAGCATAGGTGTCCTGCTCCAGGCGAGTGATGCCAGTTTGAGCGGCGATATTCTCTGCTGTCTCGCCCATCGCTTCAGTGCCGTACATCTCATGCATTTTAGGATTGGGATATCGCCAGCCTAAAGCCGTGTCATAGGCAGTCAGGTTACCAAACGGATAACCCTGTTCGGCTTTTGGCAACGAATATGGGGCGCGCGACATACTTTCTACACCCCCGGCAATATAGATATCGCCTTCTCCAACAGTAATTGCCCGCGCTGCCTGATTCACTGCCGTAAGACCCGAAGCGCATAATCGATTGAATGTAACCGCAGCGACCTCCACGGGCAGCCCTGCCAGCAATGCTGCCATCCGCGCCACATTCCGATTATCTTCCCCCGCCTGATTGGCGCACCCAAAATAAACCTCTTCAACACGAGCCGGGTCAAGTCCGTTTCGTTGGAGAATTGCTTTTAAAACAAGCGCTGCCAGATCATCCGGGCGAACAGAAGCCAATCCGCCGCCCAAAGCGCCAATAGGGGTGCGAATCGCATCAACAATGACCGCATCTAACATAAAACCCTCCTCATCACTTCTTGATATATTTACAATCTAAATTGGTTGACCATATCCAATAACGCCTGTGACATTCGGGCTAAAGATTGCGCCGAGGCGGTTAATTCCGTTGTTTGTGCATTCATTTGTTCAGTCGCTGCTGAAACCTCTTCTACAGCAGCATTGTTCTGCTCGCTTACGCTGGCAATATTCTCAATTGCCTGCATTACATCGTTCGATCGCGCCGTCATTTCTTTGGTCGCCGCATCATTCCTTTCAATAACCGAGTAAACCACTTCATTGGCTTGTGATAATTCATTTGCCAGAGCGCTCATTTGCTGAGCAGAATTGACCGAACCTTGCGCCCGTTGACTCACCACTTCAACCGCCTTTAATATACTCTCCAGCGCCTGACCAGCCTCGCCTGTCTGTGCAACGCCAACATCAACCTCATGTTTGCTCTCATCCATAGCGGCCACTGCTTCTGCAATTGCCTTCTGAATATCCACAATCAGATTATCAATTTCTTTCGTTGCCTGACTGGAACGATCAGCAAGCCGCCGGACCTCGTCAGCCACAACACCAAACCCCTTGCCATGTTGACCTGCTTTCGCTGCCTCAATCGCCGCATTTAACGCCAACAGGTTGGTTTGTGAAGCAATCTCATCGATGGTCTCCGAAATGGCTCCAATTTGTTGAGAGCGTTTCCCCATTTCCTGTACCTTTTGCACAGATTGATTGACTTTATCACGGATGTTGTGCATCAACTGGGTTGTCTCACCGACGGTCGAAACGCCGCTGCGTGCAATTTGTGCAGCCGCATTTGAATTCTCCATGACCGAGGAAGCATTACCGTAAACTTTTTTTAATCCGTCGCTGATTTCGACCGCGATTGAGGCCATCTTATCAACCGCCGCCGCCTGTTCTTGCGCACCTTGAGCAACATCATCTATCGCTCTCGTTAATCTTTCGACTGCATTTGCAGTTCGTGTCGCGTCTTCTGATTGCTCGGCTGTCCCTTTAGCAACCTGCTGAATCGTAATCGCAATCTGTGAAGTAACCTGCCCGGCCTGTTCGGATACAACAGCCAGTTCCTTTGACGCCTGACTGACTTTATGCGAACTGTCCATCAACTGGCCGACCAGATTACGCAGGTTGATGACCATGTTTTCAAAAGCATTGCCCAATTCATCTTTACTGGACAGGGCTGTTACGTTAACAGTGAGGTCCCCACTCGCAATTTGCCCGGCAACCGCGCCCATCCGCCGGAAATAACCAACTGTTTCTTCCAGCGTCTTACTGATTTGACCCAGTTCATCATTGCGTGAAGCAATGTGTTTCCGCAAACTGCTATTGAACTCTTGATCCAGTTCACCCCTTGATAAACCCCTGGCAAATACTGTTACCCCATTGAGCGATTTGGCAATCTTATTTGTTAAAAAGAATGAAACCAACACACCGATAACGGCTATAAAAATGAACCCCCAGATTAGTGTTCTCTGCATGGAAATGACCTGAGAATAGACCTCACGTCGTTCCTGGGTGATAATGATACCCCATCCTGTCGCAGATATTGGAGCATAAGCCGCCACGACTGGCCGGTTGAGATAATCCTTGAACCCACTTACACCCGGTTTTCCCTGAAAAACCTCCTGAATGGTCTGCGGTGAAATCCGCGCTTCAAATTCAGTCCTTTCCTTAAGAATATTTTTTTTCTTTAATTGACTTTCAAACCGGGAGGGCGTTATTAAATAACCCTCTTGATTAACTAAAAACGCTTCGCCGCTGTCTCCAATTTGCAGCGATTGCAATTCAGGCAGCAGAGAATTCAGGGAAACGTAAGCTACAAGTTTGTCATCCCGGTTTCTCTCGCTCTTTATGGGAGCCGCAATTGCAAACCCAATTGAACCGGTCTGTTCAATAACAAAAGGCGCTGAAACACTTTCTCCCCCTTGTATTAACACTGTAATATGGCTGTCATCCGAAAAATCCACGGTCTTACCAAGGGTATTGATCGTTGAAAGTCCATTGGATTCGACAATATAGAACGCCTCAATATCCCCAATCGTTTCAAGATAAGTATCAAACACCGGAAGGATACGTTCCGCATCCAACGAAGTGATCGACTCCGAAGCAGCCGCCAGTCTGACTTCTTCTAAAAGGTTATTGATATAACGGTCAACCGAATTTGCTTCAAAATTGACTGTATTTAATAATGCATCATGAAGAGATTTTGTTAGGGCGCGACTCCCCGAAAGAAACACAACCAGGCCAATAACACCCGTAGAGATGAAGGCAACCAGAAATGAAAGAAGCAGAATTTTTCCTCTAAGGGTCAATGGGGGAATCAATCTGCGTTTCGTCACGGTGAGCTCCTGATTGAGATATTGTTATTCGACATTGACATCAGCACGATCAGTCAATTTCACTACTCACTAGTATAATATACGTTTGGGAATCATTCGAGAAAATATATATAAAATTAATTTGCAACCAGGTTGGATAGTATATTTGTACAAAGGCATGATGACAGTTGACACTTGGCAAAATGGAAGATATCACGATATTCTAGATTAGTGACAATATTTATCTGATTTCATCCAAATTCTCAAAAAAAGGAGATATGAATGCCTGTAAAGGGACGGATTGTCGTCAATGAGTTGTACTGCAAAGGCTGTGGGCTGTGCGTGAATGTATGCCCGCAAGGAGTCATTACAATTGCTGCCAATCGGCTGACGCCAAAAGGTTACCACCCTGCTTCACAAGAAATTGAAGGTTGTACTGGCTGCGCCACCTGCGCCATTATATGCCCCGATTCTGCTATCACCGTGTATCGCGAACGCATTGCACAACCAACAGCCGAGGAGGCGTAAAAATGACCCGCGAGCTCATCAAAGGCAATATCGCAATGGCCGAAGCTGCCGTACGCGCCGGTGTCCACGCTTACTTCGGTTATCCTATCACCCCTCAAACAGAATTATTAGAATGGATGTCCCATCGCATGCCGGAACTGGGGCGCGCTTTTGTTCAGGCAGAAAGTGAACTGGCTGCGATCAACATGGTTTACGGCGCCGCATGTACCGGCGCGCGCGTGATAACCTCTTCCTCTAGTCCGGGTATTAGCTTGATGATGGAAGGACTGTCTTATATTGCTGCCACTGAAGTGCCCGCCGTATTGATTAACGTCATGCGCGGCGGTCCTGGCCTGGGCAATCTGGCGCCGGCTCAGGGAGATTACAACCAGATGGTTCATGGAGGAGGACACGGAGATTATCACGCCATTGTCCTCGCCCCGGCCACAGTTCAAGAATCCATCGATCTGACTGTTTTGGCGTTTGACCTCGCCGATAAATATCGCAGCATCGCCATAGTCCTTGCTGATGGCAGCATCGGCCAGTTAATGGAACCGGCAGAGTTGCCCCCCATGATGCCAGTCAGAAAGACAAGCCCCGATTGGGCAGTTGATGGCAGCCCCGGCCGTGAACGCCGAATGTTCACCTCTCTCAACCTCGACGCTTCCCAACATGAAATCGTCAACAAACGTCTGCAAAAACGATGGACTGAAGTGCAGGCCAATGAAGTGCGTTACAAAGAATATTACCTGGATGATGCAGAAATTATCATCATCGGCTTTGGCTCGGTTGGGCGGATCGCGCTCACCGCTGTTCGGGCAGCTCGCGCCGAAGGCATTCGGGTAGGGTTACTGCGACCGATCACATTAAGCCCTTTCCCTGGTGAAGCCATCGAAAAATTGATCAAACAGGCTCATGCTTTCCTTGTTGTGGAAACAAATAGCGGACAAATGCTGGACGATGTACAGATAACAATCAGAGGACGCTCTCCGGTGGAATTTTTCGGACGCATGGGGGGAGCCGTACCCTTCCCTGATGAAATCCTGAATGAAATTCGGCGGGTTTCCCGCGAACCGCTATCAACCGACGCCAATCCCCGTTATCAGTGGTTGCTGCGCTCGGGTGTGATTTAACAACTGGAGAATGAGAAAAATGGCTACGACTGCTGTTTCTCAGGTGGTTTATCAACGCTCAAGCATCCTGACCGAAACGCCAACGCATTATTGTCCAGGCTGCACACATGGCGTCGCTCACCGGCTGGTTGCCGAAGTATTGGAAGAGTTGAATGTAAAAGAAAAAGTGATTGGCGTTGCTTCTGTAGGTTGTTCAGTTTTCGCCTACAATTACTTTGATCTGGATTTCGTCCAGGCGCCTCATGGCCGCGCTCCAGCTATGGCAACTGGCGTCAAACGTGTACTGCCAGATCGGATTGTCTTTACATATCAGGGAGATGGCGACCTGGCATCAATTGGCGCAGGTGAAATTGTACATGCCGCAGCGCGTGGTGAAAATATCACTGTTATTTTCATTAACAATGCAAATTATGGCATGACTGGCGGACAAATGGCTCCGACTACCCTTCCGGGACAAAAAACCAGCACCTCCCCCAAAGGCCGTGATGTAGAACAGGCAGGCTACCCCATTCGTGCAGCCGAAATGATCGCCACTTTGGAAGGTGCGTGCTACGTTGTCCGACGCAGTTTACACGACCCGCGTAATATTCGTTCTGCCAAAAAGGCAATCCGCACCGCCTTCGAAGCTCAACAACGCGGATTGGGATTCTCGATGGTCGAGCTGCTCTCGATCTGTCCTTCTAACTGGGGATTAAGCCCGGTGGAATCGATGAAATGGTTGGAAGACCACATGATTCCCTTCTACCCCATTGGAGACTTTAAAGTTTCCCCCCTTCTGACGCAATCCAAGGAATAGAGGAAGATATCCATGCAGACTGAAATCATCTTTTCTGGCTTTGGTGGGCAGGGTGTTCTCTTTACCGGACAGTTATTATCTTATGCAGCCGCAGATGGTGGGAAATACGTTACCTGGTTTCCTTCCTACGGCCCCGAAATGCGCGGTGGAACAGCCAACTGCACAGTAATCATCGCTGATGAAGAAATTGGCTCACCCATGGTTCGCAATCCCCATTGTGCAATTGTGATGAATCTGCCATCGCTCGATAAATATGAACCGTTAATTGTCCCCGACGGTATATTGGTAGTCAATACATCAATGACAAACCGCGAAGTCGTCCGCAAAGATTTAAATGTCATCTCGGTAAAGGCTAATGAAATAGCGGAATCGCTGGGCGATATTCGGATGACGAACATGATCTTGTTGGGCGCGTTGCTTGAACGGAATCCAATCGTAACACTTGATGCGGTTAAAAAAGCTCTGGAAGAACATTTGTTGAAAGGGAAAAAGCAACTTTTAGCGCATAATTTCAAAGCCCTTGATACGGGAGCCAGGTCTGCAAAGAACTGAACCGAATCTATATTAAACAAGGTGATAGCTAAAAGCTGCCTGGCCGAGAAAGACAGGCATGAGTCAATTACCTGTCGCCTGCCAATCCTTGTCTGGCAGCTATATGATGCTATAATCAGTCAACGGAATATACAATACTTATCGACTCTCCAATAAACTCATGAATTTTCTTATAACAGGTATCGCTGGTTTTCTTGGCTCGGCCCTGGCGAATCGTCTGGCTCGCGAAGGACATAAAGTACGCGGGGTTGACGATCTCTCGACAGGTGATCCTCATTCATTATCTAGCGGCATACATTTTACGCGCGGCGATATTAACGATCGCCCCAAGCTGTGGACCCTCTTACAAGATGTCGATTGCGTTTATCACCTCGCCGCCCGTGTTTCAGTTCCCGAATCAATTCTTTACCCGCGCGAATATAATACAGTAAATGTCGGCGGCACCGTCACATTAATGGAAGCCATGCGCGATGTGGGCGTTCGGCGAGTAATTTTTATCTCGTCAGGCGCCGTCTACGGCAATCAGGAAACCCAACCCGTTTCCGAAAAAGCAAATCCCAACCCTGGCTCACCCTACGCCGTGTCTAAACTGGCATCCGAATTCTATATTCGCACCATCGGCAGGTTATGGGGAATTGAGACTGTTTGCCTGCGAGTATTCAATGCTTACGGCCCCGGGCAACGGCTTCCACCTTCTCATGCGCCGGTCATCCCTTACTCGATACGCCAAGCACTTCAAGATGGAACATTGATTATTCATGGAGACGGTAAACAAACCCGAGATTATGCTTATATCGATGATGTGGTCAACGCAATGACCGCAGCAGCAACTTCCCCGGGGATCGACGGAGCAGTAATCAATGTGGGTAGTGGAACCGAAACCAGTGTCCGTGATTTGGTACGGTTTATCCTGGAGATCACTGAAGGTCATCCTGAAGTGATCTACAATCCCAAAACCGAAGGGGGCGTATCTCGTATGTGCGCCGATTTGACCCTGGCGCATGAAAAACTCAACTACTACCCAATGACTCCTCTCGAGACAGGCCTCCGCCTCACCCTGGAACGTGACCCACAATTTGCTCGAACCAGAGTCTTTTAATTTTCCGAAAGCAGGATGTTCGATGACGCTTCTCTCAAGCCTGCTCCAACGCGATTTCTATCAACACAATACTTTGGAAGTAGCGCGTCAATTGTTAGGGGCCCGCCTGGTACGACTGGCCAACAACCAACGTATTGCCGGCATAATTACTGAAACTGAAGCCTACCGCGGTGAAGAGGATCTCGGCTGTCACGCTCGCGCGGGTAAAACTGCCCGAACGCAAGTAATGTACGGTCCGCCAGGTCATGCGTATATATATTTCACCTATGGGATGCACTGGTGTCTCAATTGTGTCACTGAAGAAGAAGGTTTTCCGGCGGCTGTTCTGATTCGCGCCGTTTTACCCAGAGAAGGGATAGATTTTATCGCCCGCCGCCGCGCCCCACAGCCTCGAACGCTTTGGACAAACGGTCCCGCCAAAATCTGCCAGGCTTTTGATATCGACCGTCAATTAAACAACGTTGATCTCTGCACGACGGACAATGGCCTTTGGATCGAACGCGGTGAAACTATCCCCGACCATCTGGTAACAACCTCGGCGCGCATCGGGCTATTTTCCACGCCTGAACCGTGGAGGAGTATCCCCTGGCGATTCGTAGCAAAGTTACCTGAAGACAAAGTTTGAAAAGATTAATTCAAACTGAATTCAGTGAAATCTGACCCCATGAGATATTCCTAAATGATGGTATAAATATAACATGCATACGCACACACCGTTTGACCCCACTGCTATCATCCTCTACGGCGGTGGAGGGCATGGAAAATCTCTCATCGATTTAATCAGGTCGTTGGGAACTTATCATTTAGTCGGTATCATCGACGATGGCGCCCCGACCGATAAAGAAATCATGGGGCTGCCAATATTGGGCGGCGCTCAGGTTTTGAATCAATTATTCTCACAGGGCATCCGTTTAGCCGTCAATGGCGTCGGCGGCATCGGCAACGTTGCTGCGCGTTTAAAGGTTTTTGATACACTTTCCAAAGCTGGTTTCAATTACCCTGCTCTGGTACATCCTTCGGCGGTCGTTGAACCCAGCGCCCGGCTGGCTCCAGGCGTTCAGGTATTGGCGCAGGCCTATGTTGGCAGTGAAAGTCAGATCGGCATGGGTACAATTATTAACTATGGCGCGATCATTTCACATGATTGTATCCTGGGTGAATGTACCAATATTTCACCGGGAGCAATGTTGGCCGGAGAAGTTCAAATAGGCGACCATTCGCAAATTGGTATGGGCGCCACCATCAACCTCCGCCTGAAAATCGGCCGTCAAGTTATTGTAGGCAATAATGCAACCGTCAAAGCAGATGTTGCGGATAACACAAGGGTAAGAGCTGGCGTCATCTGGCCACCAGGTCATCCCCAAAGTCAACCAGATTGTAAAAAATAAAGAGTCGGAGAATATTGTATGTTCCGAAAAACTCCCCCCACCCCACAGCAACCTGCCCAGACGACAATTGAGCGCGTCACGTCAGTGTTAGGGCCAGGTATTATCTGGAAAGGTAATCTGAGTGGAAGCGGGGGCGTTCGCATCGAAGGATCTTTTGAAGGTATGATCGCCATGCGCGGTATGCTGGTCGTTGGGCAAACCGGACGGATTACTTGCGAGCATGTCCGCGCAAACACGGTCATTGTTGCCGGAGCAATTCGCGGCAACATTACCGCCGAAAAAGTGGAAATTCGCAGCACCGGTAGGGTCTGGGGCGACGTCGTTACCACATCCTTTGCCACCGAAGAAGGGGCCTTCCTGCGCGGTCAAATTCGCATGGAAGATCAGGTAGATCTGGAACTGGAATCAACATCTGAAGACGCTGCAACTGGCGAAGAACCTCTTACCAGTAAGGAGAATAAAAGCTGAGGTAACCCTCGCATTTAATTATTATGTCAGAATATCTATCACTCTTGAGCGAATTTCTGGGTGTTATCGCTGTAACAATGCTGGTAGCACTCAGTTCGCGTTTTGAACGCGGCCCAGTCAAATTTCTTCGTCCCCAAACAGACGGCTTGCTGGCGCTCGGCCTTATTTTATTGACTGCGCTTATGCTCCTGGCAGACTCCGGCCCCGGCATCGACATGAAGGCTCAAGCGCTTCTTCTGACCGGGAAGATCGACCCAAACGGCTATTCTCTTTCCGATATGGGAAGACAATTGATGATCAGTTTCATCAGTTTGCTGCCTTTCGCCGCAGTTTTTATCTTCCGAAAGCAGAAATTGCTTTCGGTCGGCCTTGGTAAACGTAATTTTCGCCCCGCCTTGCTGCTCGGCTTGGGGCTTGCTCTGCTCGCGATCTTCTTGCGCGGCAAAATTTATGCCATCATGCACGGCGTTTCAGTTCCTCAGGCATATATCCTGGCAGCATTGACCGGAATTGCTTTCTCTGAAGAAATCATCTTTCGTGGTTTTATCCAGCTCCGTTTGGTCGCCTGGTTGGGAGAATACCGGGGATGGATAATTACAGCCTTGATCTTTACACTGTGGCGGGCAGCCATGCTCATCCTGATTGTTGGTTTTGTCCTCGAAGCAATTTGGGTAAACCTGTTTATCACCCTCGTTTTTGGATTAATCCTGGGCTGGATTATGCGTAAAAGCAGCAACATCTTTGCCCCAGCCATCTACCATGCGGCCCATAACTGGCTGCTTTATCTAATATGATATTCAAGAACTCACTATGACACCTTCCAATACTCTCAAACCTATTCCAATGTCCTCGCCCGACCTGACCGACGCCGAAAGACAGGCGGTCAATGCAGTGGTGAACACTCCCATTTTAAGCATGGGAACCTACACACAATCTTTCGAAGAAGCGATTCGAAATTTTTCGGGATGCAAATATGCAATCTCAGTCAATTCGGGTACGGCTGGCCTGCATTTATGCGTCCGCGCTGCTGACATACAGGATGGGGATCTCGTAATCACGACACCTTTTTCATTTGTCGCTTCGACTAATGTACTCCTTTTTGAACGCGCCATTCCCATTTTTGTCGATATCGACCCCACGAACGGCAACCTGGATGCGAAACAGGTGCAACAGGCCGCCCACGATTTGATCGCGGGCGGAGCCGCCGCGAAAAAATGGCTGCCGCGCCGCGGCGCAAAATCATCGGGGCGTCTAAAAGCAATTCTACCGGTGGACGTCTTTGGGCAGCCAGCCGAACTGGACACTATATGTGAAACAGCTCGAACTTTGAACCTGAAGGTCATTGAGGATGCCTGTGAAGCCTTGGGGGCGGAATATAAAGGGCGGAAAGCAGGTACAATCGGCGATTATGGTGTGTATGCCTTTTACCCCAATAAGCAAATTACCACCGGCGAAGGGGGAATCATCATAACCAATGACGATCAAGCCGCTCGCCTGATGCAGGCCCTCCGCAATCAGGGACGCGCTCCCGGTGATACCTGGTTGCAACACACCTATCTCGGTTATAACTACCGCATGGATGAAATGAGCGCTGCTCTGGGCGCCACTCAAATGTCGCGCATTAATGAACTCTTATCCCGCCGCGACCAGGTTGCAAAATGGTATGACGAGCGTCTGGCAGAGATCCCTTTCGTACAGACACCCCAGATTGCCCCCACAACCACTCGAACGAGTTGGTTCGTCTTTGTCGTTTGGTTCACCCACGGCGTGAATCGAGACCAGGCTGCCAAAGTATTATCCGAACAAGGAATACCAGTGCGACCCTATTTCCTGCCCATCCACTTGCAGCCTTACATGGTTGAAAGATTTGCTTACAAACCCGGTGATTTTCCGGTGACCGAAGATCTCGGTAATCGGGGGTTGGCATTACCTTTTTCGGGAGTTATGACCGAAGACCAGGTTGACCGGGTTTGTAAGGCGCTGAGAAAGATTGAATGAATGAGTCGTTAGTATTTCAGCCGCCCAGACGCACAGGGTTCCTTTTTCAGGTGATTGTAATTGGCTTATTCATAAGCTGTTTTGGTATCACCCTCAGTCAGGCGCTCAAAACCCCAATAGGTGTGCTTTTCCTGCTTCTTTTTGGTCTTGCGGTAATCTTTTTCCTTCCCTTACCCGTGTTACTCTACCGTATCTATGCTCTTTTTCGTTCCAGATATGTTATGCAGAGAGATGGCATTCATCTGCAATGGGGTTTGAGATCCGAAGATATTCCCCTGAACGAAGTCCTCTGGGTCAGCCCGACCAGCGAATTGAGTTTCAGGCTGGCCCTTCCCTGGATATACTGGCCCGGCTCAATCCAGGGCGTCCGCAATACAAAAGAATTAGGGATCGTTGAATACATGGCGTCTGATGCCAGTTGCCTGGTATTAATTGCTACTGAACACCGGGTTTTTGCCATTTCTCCAAATAACCCGATTTCTTTTCTGCGCGCTTTTCAACAGGCCACCGAAATGGGCAGTCTTAGTCCAATGGCAGCGGCCTCTGTGTATCCAACATTCATTCTGGGTAAAATCTGGTCAGACCGGCTCGCCCGTTATCTTTTATTAAGTGGTTTATTATTGAATGCAATTTTATTGGTTTTTGTCAGCCTCATTATCTCGACCCGAAAGACCATCTCGCTGGGCTATACAGCAGCCGGCCTTCCCGTCGAAGCCGGGCCGGCTACTGGATTGTTATTGCTGCCAATCCTCAGTGCATTCTTTTACGTAATCGATCTGATCAGCGGCATCTACTTTTTTCGTTTGCCCGAAGAGCGCCTTATTGCTTATATCTTATGGGGCAGCAGCATCATAACGCCATTTCTACTCATTATCGGCGCTTATATTATCAGAGCCACATAATCCCTGAGTATCTATCAGGTCAATTTTATCCTTCGAGATCGCTTTTCTATGGATTATTTACAACTCTTATTGGGTATTTTCCTGGGAATTTTAATCGCCTTTTTAGCCTGGCGTACCCATACATTAAGCTATAGCGGAGCAATTGCTGCCGCTATTGAAGGCAGCATCATTTTCGGTTTAGGCGGGCTTAACTGGGCGATTCTGTTGCTGATTTTCTTCACCACCTCGAGTGGTCTTTCTTTTGCATTCAAGCGCCGCAAGCGTTCGCTGGCCGAAAAATTCTCCAAAGGCTCTCAACGTGATGCGGGTCAGGTGCTGGCGAACGGCGGCCTGGCGGCTTTCTTTGTATTGCTTCACACCATTTTGCCCGAATCGAATTGGATATGGGTGGCATTTGCTGCAAGTCTCGCAGCCGTTAACGCGGATACCTGGGCAACCGAATTGGGCGTACTCAGTCCTGCTCAGCCGCGTCTGATCACCACATGGAAAAAAGTACCCATGGGTACTTCAGGCGGGGTGACTTTATTTGGGAACCTGGCATCTCTAACTGGGGCGGCATTAGTCGGTTTATTTGGCGCGCTGTTTCTGGATAAATCATCGCTGTTTCCGTTAACTGCGCTCTTTGCCGTTGCGGGTTTGGCCGGCTCTTCTTTCGATTCCCTGCTGGGTGCAACGGTTCAGGCCATTTATACCTGTCCTGCGTGCAATAAAGAAACTGAACGTCACCCGATCCATCTTTGCGGGTCGCCCACAACGTTAATCCGGGGTTTCCATTGGTTAAATAACGATCTCATCAACTTTGGCTGCTCTTTGTTTGGAGTACTGGTTGCTTTACTTTTGTGGTTTAATATTCCTGGACTAGCCGATAGAACCAGTCAGCATTTTCTAACCCGTACAGGAGAAAATACCATGAAAATCCAACTTTCGTCGCCCGCATTTGCAGCAGGTGAATTTATTCCTAAGAAATACACCTGCGACGGAGAGAACAAATCGCCTGCCCTGCGTTGGGATGAACCCCCAACTGACACAAAATCATTTGTCCTTATTTTCGATGATCCTGACGCGCCGATGGGCACCTTTGTGCATTGGGTGCTCTATGATATTCCGCCTACCGCCCGTTCCCTGCCAGAAGGAGTGGCAAAACTGCCAAGTCTGATCGGAATAGGCACTCAGGGCGTCAACAGTTACCGAAAAACAGGGTATGATGGCCCCTGCCCGCCGCGAGGATCCACACACCGTTATAACTTCAAAATCTACGCATTGAAATCAATGCTCGATTTGCCGGCTGGCATGAGCGCTGAAAAAGTAGAACAGATGATGGAAGGACGGGTTCTCGCCCAGGGATCCTTTGTCGGCAAATACGGCCGCTAGATAAAATTTTTTCCATTGCCAGCATCCTTGTCAGGATGCTGGCTTAATTATCCCCGGCGTTGTCTTTGCGTATAGCTGGTCTGATAACTGTTTTTTCGATCGCGCTCCGAAAGCCCATCCTTCATTCGTTCGGACAAATCGCGATAAAAAGCTGCTGCTGGCGCCGGTATAGATCCCGCGTTGGATACTACCACCTGTTGTAATAAACGGCTGGCTTTCTCTTTTTCTCCCGCTCGCTCCAATCTCAAAGCCTCGCCGGCAATTTCAGCAACCTCGACAACCCCAAATCGCTCTATCACTTCTTTTTGCAGTGAGGCAGTCTGTACAGCCGTTTGAGGCGCGTAACGCAATATGATCTTTTCCTGTTCCTGATAGAGATATTCACTTTCACCAATGGCTTTTACATCCGCCCGAATCACCAATTGCTCTTTTTCACTTTGCGGTGGAGTCAATAATTTCACATAAACCTCGCGCTGAGTACAGGCCGCCAGGTCGCCCAGGCAAATGGTCAATATGCCGTTATTAAGTTCGTGTTTCCATCCCCCAAAAACCTGTATATTCACCTGAGGGGGTACTTCAACCGTAATCTGCACATCACGCGCTGTTACCGCCGCCAATTCTTTCAATTCCCGCATAAAGATTTGCGGGATCGTTTGCGGGTGCTCGATAAAATAAAAATTCCCGCCGCCCTGATTCGCCATCTGTTCCAAAAGATATTCGTTAAACCCCTCACCCACTCCAAACGTGGAAGTGGATACCCCGCGGCTGTGCAATTGGCTGGCGTGGTGGCCCAACTCCTCCAGGTCAGTGATTCCGACATTTGCCAGACCATCTGTCAGGAGCAGCACCCGGTTCAACTGTCCCTCCTTTAAAACTGCCGCCACATTCTGACAACCCTGCAACCACCCATCCGAAAGGTTTGTCATGTTTCCAGCTTGCAGGCTGTTCACGCTGTTTTTAAGCTCCTGGCGTATGGGAGAGGTAACTGGTACGCTCTCAGAAACACACCTAATCGTATCATCATATGCAATAATCGTAACTCGATCACGTTCTGTCAGTAAATCCAGCACGTGATTGGCAGCTTCTTTGACATAAGCCAATTTTTCTCCCAGCATCGATCCGCTGCGGTCGATAACCAGCCCCAGATTGAGACTGATTCGTTCCACCCGCTGCGCTGCCTGGGGCGCCCGAACTGCAAATTCCAGAATCCGTTGTGAAGGTACTTCGCTGGCGATAAGATCAAGATCTGAATTGATTGAAAAAGAAATTTTGTGCTTACTCATTTATTCCTCTCATCAAACTGAAAAAGGTTTTTGGAAAATTCGATAATCCGCCGGATATGCTGCGCGTCATCAGGCTTGACCGGTTCCTGAACGTGAAGTTCGATGCCCGGCTTCAATTGAATACGCCGCCAGGCAGAGACGCTTTCGATTCCCGGCATCATTTTTGAATGAGAATTCAGTTCCGGCGCGCTGAATTCTCGCCTCGGCATGGCGCTTGGAGCGGATGAAGAGACAGGCGCTACAACCGAACGGGTTGTCAGAATCTGTGACACGTATTCCACTGCGCTGGAAGATTCTTTAGGGAACGCTGGAGACGGCATTACTGGCGACAACGAAGTCTTCACCACATTATTATCAACCGTAGCCTTTTCTCTCTCATCAACCAGAGCTTTTATTTGTTCGGGAGTGAGGTTTTCCAGTTGCCGGCGAATTTCTTTAAGCGGTAAGAAAGCTTGCTTCAATTGCTGAATCAGCTTGAGTTTGTAAAGATATGCTTCATCATAAAAAGAATAGCGCCCGCGGAATTGTGGGGCAGGAAGCAAGCCTTCTTTCACATAATAACGTATGGTTCGCACAGAAACACCGGCCTTTTTGGCCAGATCATTGATTAAAAGTGGGTCATCTGCCATAATTACACTTGTTTTTATCCTGTCATTATCATTATCAGTGTCACTGTTATTATAACAGTAATACGTAATAATGTCAACAATTATTTGCAACGTACGCACAATAACCTTGACAAATGGGCGGAATACACTAGAATTACACTAATGAATACTACTCTGACCACACGCCGCGCTCGACGAACCCTTTCCTATAAAATAACCGGGAAATGGGCCGCTTTGCGTTAGAGTAAACCAGTAAACTGTAACAAATACCATATTTGTCACCAAGCCCTCCACCCGGAGGGTTTTTTTATTTCACATTCGGAGGATATTATGTCGAAACAAAAAGTCAACAAAGTCGTTTTAGCTTATTCGGGCGGCCTGGATACATCAGTTATCGTTCCCTGGCTGATCGAAAATTATGGCTGCGAAGTGATTTGCTATACGGCCGACGTCGGTCAGGCCGAAGAATTAACCGATCTGCCGCAAAGGGCAAAGCAAAGCGGCGCCAGCAAATTGATTCAAATGGACCTGCGCGCCGAGCTCTGTACTGATTACATTTTCCCTATGATTCGCTCGGGTGCAATTTATGAACGTAAATACCTGCTGGGCACTTCCATCGCCCGCCCCTTGATCGCTAAATATCAGGTGCAGGTTGCCGAGCAGGAAGGCGCTGACGCCGTCGCTCACGGTTGCACCGGTAAGGGCAACGATCAGGTGCGTTTCGAATTAGCTTTTACTGCTCTGAATCCCAAGTTAAAGGTAATTGCCCCCTGGCGTGAATGGGATATTCATTCCCGTGAAGAGGCCCAAGAATATCTGCGTGCTCGCCATCTACCCCTCCCCGAAAGTAATCCATCCCTCTACAGTCGCGACCGCAATTTGTGGCACATCTCTCACGAAGGCGGGCCGCTGGAAGACGCCGGTAAACCGCCTGAAGAATCACTTTTTATGCTCTCTGTCTCCCCCGAACAGGCGCCCGATAAAGCCGAAGAGATCGAGATCGGATTCCGCAATGGTAATCCCACCACCCTTAATGGCAAAAAACTCTCCCCTGTCGAATTGATCGAATCCTTGAATATTCTGGGCGGTAAGCACGGCATTGGCCGGGTTGACCTGGTCGAAAACCGCCTGGTGGGCATGAAATCGCGCGGCATTTATGAAACCCCTGGCGGCACCATCCTGAGTATTGCCCATAAAGAGCTGGAGTCCATCACTCTCGACCGCGATACCCTGCATTATAAAGACGTGATGGCGCAACGTTACGCCGAACTGGTTTACTTTGGACAATGGTTCACGCCGCTGCGCGAGGCGATGGATGCCTTCTTCAAACAGACTCAAACCGTGGTCACCGGTAAAGTCGCCCTCAAACTCTATAAAGGCAACGTCATCATCAACGGGCGCTCCAGCCCCTACAGCCTTTACCGCGAAGAATTTGCTACCTTCGGCCATTCGCAGGTTTATGACCACACCGACGCCGCCGGTTTCATCCGCCTGTTTGCCCTGCCTTCCAAAGTACACGCCATGATGGAATCCCGCGTCACCGACATTCCGCCCCTGGATTATGAAGAGATCATCCGCGACTGATTGAAACATGTCCTTCAAATGGCGCAATTGAAAGATAAAAGTATGGCTGTTTGAAACCGGTTATACTTAGAGTAACTCTATGTAAGGACGGGCTATGGGCCCGTCCTTACCCACAA
>CAZDAW010000053.1:0-21619 GCA_964503685.1 uncultured Anaerolineaceae bacterium
GTGGAAGAATTATCGGTCATGCAGCGCATTGATCGGGAGTTAAACGCCAGCCTGGATATCACCCGCGCCATGCGTATCACACTAGATTGGGCAATGCGCCTGTCAGAAGCAAACGCCGGTCTGATCGGTGAAATGTCTGGAGAGGGCGTCAACATCATGGCCGCCGAAGGTTATGGGGAAATTCTGGCAATATATGAGGATTCGCCTCTGCCTCTCGAAACGGGCGGCCTGCGCGCTGTTCTCGAAAGCGGCCAACCCGAACAATTTTACATCACAGGCGAAGACCAGATCAAAAGCCTTCTGTCCGGCGCAAGGAGCCAGATTGTCATTCCCATTCGCCGGGAAGAAGAGGTCATGGGTATTCTGCTGCTTGAAAGGATTCAACTCGAGCCCGTTTCAGTTGAGACACTTGCCCTGTTAGACCGTCTCAGCGACCATGCCGCCATCGCAATTGCCAATGCCCGCCTTTACAGTGAAGTGAAAGCAGCCAATGTGGCAAAGAGCGATTTCATTTCTTTTGTTTCTCACGAACTCAAGAACCCAATGACATCCATCAAAGGATATACTGAATTACTGGCAGCCGGGGCAGTCGGCCCAATCAATGAAGCGCAGTCCAATTTCCTGACAACGATTCGCGCAAACATCGAAAGAATGGCAACCCTGGTTTCAGACCTCACAGATGTATCGCGTATCGAAGCAGGACGATTATTCCTGGAATTTAAAGCCGTCAACATACCTGAATTAATTGACGAAGTGGTCCGCTCCAATCGGCGCCTGATCGACGAAAAAGAGCAGCATCTGTCCATTCAAATACCGGAAGATCTGCCTAAAGTGTGGGCAGACCGCAACCGTTTGATTCAAATCATCACCAATCTGGTCAGCAACGCTTCAAAATATACACAACGGGACGGCAATATCGATATCAGAGTAGAGACCGCATTCAACCAGTGGGACAGCGAAGGCGCAAAAATGGTGGTGCATACTGAAGTCAAAGACAACGGCGCCGGCATCAGTCTCGAGGATCAGCAAAAAATCTTCCAGAAATTTTTCCGTTCCGAAGACCCCAAAATCCGCGAAGCGCCGGGTACCGGCCTGGGATTGAACATCACCAAAAGCCTGGTGGAAATGCAGGGGGGGCGCATCTGGTTCGAAAGCACACCAGGCAAGGGAACTTCTTTCCATTTCACAGTTCCCATAGCAGAATACTGATAAAACATAATACACTTTGATGTAAAAGCGAGGGCGGGCTTCAGGCCCGCCCTTTTATAATTCGTAAACTATGCTGGAACTGCCACTTGAGGCAGGTTCTTCAGGCTGGCCTGAATCGCTTCCTCGGGATGAGCATAATCTTGCAAATTACCGCCCAGATAGGCTTGATAAGAAGCCATATCGAAATGGCCATGACCAGAAAGATTGAAGAGAATGACCCGCTTCTCGCCGGCAGCTTTGGCTTGCAGCGCTTCATCAATCGCTGCCCGAATGGCGTGCGCCGATTCGGGAGCAGGGACAATACCTTCTGAACGGGCAAACTGGATAGCCGCTTCAAAAGTTGCCAGTTGAGGAACAGAAATCGCTGAAATATAACCGGCATCGACCATGGCCGAAAGCATCGGCGCCATCCCGTGATACCGCAGACCGCCGGCATGGATCGACGGCGGCATAAAATCGTGACCCAAGGTGTGCATTTTAACAACCGGCGCCATGCAAGCCGAATCGCCATAATCAAAAGCGTAAACGCCGCGGGTTATTGAAGGTGTGGCTGTCGGCTCAACGGCCACCAGGCGGGTACGCTGGCCGTCAACCAGGTTGTGACGGAGAAACGGGAATGCAATCCCTGAAAAATTGGAACCGCCGCCCACACAACCAATGACCACATCCGGGTATTCTCCAGCCAGATCCATCTGCTTGAGCGCTTCCTCGCCGATCACCGTCTGATGCAGCAGGACATGGTTCAATACTGATCCCAGACCGTATTTCTTCAGACCTCCCGATTTGGCTGCCACTTCCACCGCTTCTGAAATCGCAATCCCCAGCGAACCTGTATTGTCCGGGTCTTCGGCCAGCAACTGACGACCGTAGTCGGTTCGATCAGTCGGGCTGGCAAACACCTGAGCGCCGTAGGTCTCCATCATAATTCGCCGGTAGGGTTTTTGCTGGTAGGAAACTTTGACCATATAAACTTCCAGATCAAGATCAAAGTAATTACACGCCATGCTCAAAGCAGACCCCCATTGACCGGCGCCTGTTTCGGTGGTCATAGCCTTTGTACCACTGATCTTATTGAAAAAGGCCTGGGCAACTGCTGTATTGACTTTATGACTACCCCCAGGAGAAACGCTTTCGTTTTTATAATAGATATGCGCCGGAGTATCCAGCATTTTCTCCAGTCGGCGGGCGCGATGTAAAGGCGTAGGGCGGTAGAGGCGATAGATATCACGCACTTCTTCTGGAATCTCAATATATCGCTCAGTCGTCACTTCCTGCTGGATGAGTTCCATGGGAAACAATACAGAAAGAAAATCAGGGGTGACAGGTTCCAGCGTTATGGGGTTGAAAACAGGCGTCGGCGGTACAGGACTGTCGGCATTCAAGTTGTACCAAAAACGAGGAATATCATTTTCATTCAGAATAAAGCGAGTTTGACCGGACATTTTAACCTCCAAAAAATAATGAATAGGATTTTGAAGCTTGCAAAATAGAGTGTCCGGAACGGGCTGCAAGCCTGTGCTTTAAAATACAAAGCGCCCGTCCCTTTGCAGGGGACGAACGCTAAATGTCCGTGGTGCCACCCCAGTTAGGCTGATTTAATCAAAAACCCTGTCGTTGATGCAACAACAGGGTAACTCGCCAGCCTCACTCATTGTCGGGTACGACAATCTATAAAAAACCATGTAAAGACTGTTTATACCCTTTGCCCAGGTAACGGCGGCAACTCCGGCTCAGACTACTCGGAAAAATCCTTTCGCCCTGCAACTCTGAGAACCATTCGACGCTACTGTTCGGGTGAGGCTCTCACCTGTCCTCACTCTCTGTGCCGCCAACGCAGCGTGTACTCGCTCTCTTCACAGTTTTTATTTTTTAATTTTGTCTGATTATATGCAAATATCTTTTTCTGTCAAGATATCTGGGCAAAGTAATTTTCCTGAATTGACTGCCAGTTTTCATCTTCAGGCAAACGCATGAAAGCCGCCAGAGCCGGGTGTACTGATCGGATCAACTCGGCAATGCGCCGCGCTACCCGTCGCGCTGAAAAATGGGCGTTGGATGCAGAACGTAACTGGCAAAAATGATAAGCCTCGCGCAGATTAAACGTAAGCAGAACACGCCGATTATAAGCATTGGGAACAACATACGAAGCAGCAAATGGATTTTCTTTTGCAATTTCCCGGTAAGCCGCCTGTGCAGCTTCCATTGCCTGACAATACGGCTCCTTGAATCCAGCCTCAACGATCAGGCGCGGGATTGCAAAACCTTGCTCCGGCTCCAATCGCTGAGCTGTTTGCGTCATCATGCGGTGCCGCTTGACTTCAAAATAGGCCCCCTGGTCCATCAACACATCGAATGTATAGCTCGTATGCTCCAGTTCACGAAGGGGAATATCATGTTCACCCATTTTACTGAGCAGCCGATATGCCAGATCCGTCCTTTGCCTGGAATCCATATTTTTAACTTGCGTCAGAATAACTTCGAATGGTTGATTACCAAAGCGGTATAAGGCGGCAGTCAGCACTCGCGCCTCGCCGTCGGCGTCCCAGGCAAGCAACCGGCACCAATCGGGCGACGATATTGACCCTTTTGCAGATAACCGATCGACTTCAATGGTGAGATCGGATGCCGTACCCACAAGGTAAGGGACGCTCTCAGCATATTTGACCAGCGAGGGCAATTCAGCTTGAGCGACCTTTTTTATCTCCAGGCCAATGGAGCGCGCTTCTTCCAGAGGATGACTGAGCATCTTTTGAAGGGCATGCTCCAGCGCCCGCGCGTTAGCTGTTATACCCACATTTGCCAAACAAGAGGCGGGCAGCAAAAAACGGCTTACATCCACATACCGGGCGCGTAAACGGCGGTCATACGCTGCCTGGCTTTCGCCCTCCTCTCGCGGATAACGTTGTCCGGTTATCTCCCGCAGAACTTGAAGCGAATCAAGGTATGTATCTAAAAGAAGGCGGCACGTATCGGTATATAGAGATTTTAATGAGCTCCGCTCCAGTTCAAGAGGGAGATAAAAATTATCGGCATCCCAGGTCTGGTAGCGAGTTGATTTTTCTGTATATGAAACCAGTCGGTTCGATTCAATACATTCGATAGCCAGCCGGGAGGCATTTTCGACGGCAACGTGCAAAACAGCATGCTCCGCCACCGAAGCATGTCCGTAGCCCACCACCCACTTTTCATTGAATTGGGCGCTCTTCGCATCCGTTAATTCCGCCGCTATTTCGCGAAAGCTGAGCGGTGAACGAGAAGTTTTGGCAAAAGCAACCGCAATGGTTTCAGGGGTAAGCTCTTTCGGATTTAATAAATATACCCGGCGTTTACGGTCGGGTTGTTCAGTTTCCATCGGCTAATTTTTCCCGTAAAGATTGGACATCCTGCTCGACCAGAAATGGGTCTTCTGTATCAATGAGGCCATCTTGTCCGCCGCGAATACGATCAACAAATTCTATCCGTATTTTTTGTCCCGCCAGATTGCCGTCACAATTCATTAAAGCCAGAAAGGATGATTGTCCATGTTCTTTCTGACTCTCGACGCCATCAGGGAATGAGGCGGCGTAAAAGCCAGTATAACAGGCAGCAGCATATTTTCGATCATTAACCCAAGCCCAGACGGCGTACACACCCTCGCCAGGCACAATCCGCTCTTGCGGAAAAGAAAGCGCTGTCCACACTATATCAGAACGGGCGCTGGAAAGTGAGACTGTCTGGACCGATTCGGTAATCGAATAACGCCGGCCCAGTAAACAGGCAGCCTTCCCAACATCACCCGCCAATAAAAGTGTTCTGATCTGGGTGGAAGAAACCGGCCGGTCTTCAATCAGGAAAGGAGGAATGATCTCGACAGAATAACCCAGTTCGTTGCCAATTCGGCTCAACGCTGCCAGGTCGCCATCGCCCTTATACCCCATTTTAAAATTAAAACCGACATAGAGCTTTTCCATTCCCAGATTCGTTTTAAGCCAGGAAACAAACTTCCACGCTGAAAGCTCACGCACTGATCGGGTAAAATTCACCGTGACAACAATATCCACACCGGCCTGCCCAAGTAAATCAGCCCGTTCATCGGGTAATGATAAATAAATCGGACCCTTTGGACGACCTAAAATTTCAGTCGGGTGAGGATAAAACGTTACGACAACAGCAGGAACAGCAACCTGATGCGCTGTACGGGTCAAACGGCTGATGATCTCCCTGTGACCGAGATGGACGCCATCATAAGAGCCTACTGAAACATAGGCCTTTTTCAGGTGTATATCATCCAGAGATGAAAAATGCTGCATACCTTCTGATCGTCTTTGTCGGCTGAGATGTCTGAAACTATACTACGAGAAAAAAACTTTGCGAGGTTGCCACTCGTTCGTTTCAAGATCAACTTCGAGAAGAGCAATCAATTCACCCTGCTCATTGATACCCCGCGCCCAACCGGTCGTTCCGGGCTCTGCAGGGATGCGATGGCCATGTTGAATGGCGCTGGCTTCGTCAGAGTTCAATTCGACAGCAGGCCAGTCAGAGAGGGCTTCAGCCGCCGGAATGAGATATTGATACCAGTTGCCCGCCTCGAACGATTCGCGCAGTTTCCGTAAAGGCACCGCATCGCGTAATGTAAAGCGGCCGCTTTTGGTGCGCCGCAACCCAACCAGGTGAGCGCCGCACCCCAATACTTCACCCAAGTCATGAGCCAATGAACGGACATATGTCCCAGATGAACAGTAAACATCGACGACAGCTTCCGGGGGCGCCCATTCTAATAACTCCAAACTATAGACCTGAATCTTTCGCGGCGCAAGATCAATTTCTTCACCTTCACGGGCAGCTTCATAAGCTTTGCGGCCTTTTACTTTAACTGCCGAAAATGGCGGAGGAACTTGCTCAATCTCACCAATAAACTGCTGCAAAGAATTTTCAAATTGCTCCTCGGTGACTTCAACAGGTGATGAACTGACCACGCGCCCATCAGCGTCATAGGTATCCGTACTGGTTCCCAGACGAACGATGGCTTGATAACGCTTATCCGATGCAGATACATATTCGCTCAACCGAACAGCCGGCCCGATCAGCACCACCAAAACACCCGATGCCCGCGGATCCAGTGTGCCGGTATGCCCGGCGCGCCGGATATTGGTGCCCTTACGAATAATTTGCACGACATCATGTGATGTCAGACCTACCGGCTTGTCAACTACAAGAACACCCGATATCGCATTTTTCATGTCCACTGAACTATCGTTCATGTGATTTACCTCCCATTAATTATTTATAAACATTATAGTAAATTATAATATACATATTGATACCACGGTTTTACTGAATTTATGGTTGATTTAATCTTAAAATTTTACGTGTAACAGCTAAAACTTTTTCTTGAACTTCGGGAAGACTCCCGCTTATTTCCACACCCGCAGCGGCGGGATGTCCGCCGCCTCCAAAGTGCAGTGCAACTTTTGAGACATCCAAGCCAACGCCTGCCCGCCAGCTCACTTTAACCCGGTCAGGCGCCTGCTCCACAAATATTACCGATACATCTATTCCTTCGACATTCGAGAGCGTATTAACCAGGTCAGCATCATCCTTTCCAGGATAACCAACCTGCTGGCGATCCGATAACGTAAGGCTGGTCCACAACATGTTGCCATCCCGCTCCAATTTAATCAGGCCGCACCCCCAATAGCGTAAACCAGAAAACGAATGCAAAAGGAGCGCTTTCGAATAGATATCCGGTAAATTTGCTCCTTTCTCCATCAGATCGGCAGCCAGGCGGAGTACTTTCGGCGACATATTTGATGTACGAAAACCCAGAGTATCGCTCACAATACCCATCAGCAGCGCGATAGCCATTTCTTTCGAGATAGGGAATCCCCAGCCCGGCAGACGTTCAGCCAGAATGGCAGAAGTTGCTGCGATATCCGGTTCAACCCAGTTCAATTCAGCAAAATTCAGATTCGTCTGATGATGATCGATATTCAATTGGGGCTTTGGATAATCTCTTCCAGTCTGTCCCAGGCGAGCAATATCCGATACATCCAGACTCACAATCAGATCAAAAGTACCCTCAGCGCGTTTGACGATCTGATCGCTTCCGGGTAGCAAGCGAAATTCTATCGGAACGCCGTCTTCAAGGACCATCTGGACAGTCTTGCCAGCTCCCTGAAGTCCAAGCCCCAAACCCAACAACGCTCCGATGCAATCGCCATCCGGCCGGATATGAGAAGCCAGCAAAACACGCCGGGCAGCTTTCAACCGCTGCCGGATTGCGCTGTCTAAATCTTTATTCACCATCCGTCGATTCCGCTTCTACCGATGATAATGTTTCATTAACCGTGCTGCTTTCCTCGCGCAGAGAAGCCAGCAATCGTTCAATATGATCTGCATGCTCTGGCGTAGGATCCCAATGAAAACGCAACCGTGGAAACGTTCGCAATTCGATTCGCTCGGCCAGGGCATGGCGCAGATAACCGCCGGCATGCCCCAGAGCATTAATAATTTCCGTCGAACGTTCTGCGCCCTCAACCGCCGAGACATAAATATCGGCAAAGGCCAGTTCGCGATCGACTTTAACTCCGGTAATCGAAATTCCCTCCAGGCGTGGGTCGCTGACCTCACGAATAATCATTTCCGATAAATCCTGGTGTATTCGATCCGCAATTCTTTGTAAACGTAATTTTGAAGGCATATTAAATCCAATCAACAGATAAAAGCAAAATTTGCTCGTCTGCCGCCATGTTTAAACAGCACAAAACCACTTACGCTGCTGCCACCTTTTCGAGCGTATAACATTCAATAACATCACCGACTGCAATGTCGTTAAAGCCCTTTACCGAAATACCACATTCGTATCCCTGGCGGACTTCACGGGCGTCTTCTTTTTCTCGCTTCAGCGAAGAAAACTCTCCGGTAAAGATGACTTTTCCGCCGCGTAAAACACGCGCTTTTGCGTTGCGACGGACTTCACCCTGCGACACTTTACACCCGGCGACATTCCCCACTTTTGAAATATGGAAAACTGCCAATACATCCGCCTTTCCGATCACCGTTTCTTTAAGCTCAGGCTCCAGCATGCCCTTGAGCGCCTTTTCCACATCTTCAATAAGGCGGTAGATAATATCATAGAGACGAATCGATACACCTTCGGCTTCGGCCAGGCGCCTTGCGGCGGTATCGGCCTGGACGCTGAATCCTATGACGATTGCCTTCGAAGCAGCGGCCAGGTTCACATCATTCTCACCGATGTTACCGATACCCGAATGCAAGATATTGATGGCAATATCACCAGAATCAATATCCTTGAGTGAATTGATAATCGGCTCGAGTGAGCCTTGAACATCAGCTTTGATGATGAGACTTAATTCGCGGGTTTCGCCGGCCTTAAAAGACTCAAACAACTCTTCAAGGGTCGCTTTGGGACGGGCAGCTTCGACGTGCTGGGTATTCTTTGCTTCCTGAACCATCATGCGGCCTTCACGTTCTGTCTCTACAACCTGGAATAACTCTCCTGCCTGGGGAACATCGCTCAAACCCATCACGGATACCGGCGTCGAGGGACCAGCTTTGCGAATACGCTTTCCGTGAAAATCGAACATGGCGCGCAACTTCCCACATGCTGATCCGGCAACAACTATATCGCCAACCTGAAGCGTACCATTTTGCACTAAAAACGTCGCCACGGGGCCTTTTGCTTTATCCAGTTCAGCTTCAATGACGGTTCCGATAACCTTACCCGCCGGATTGGAACGAATATCAATATTATCTGCCACCAATAAAATCGCTTCCAGCAGATCTTCAATCCCCTTCTTTTGCTTGGCTGATACCGGAACGACAATTGTGTCGCCTTCCCAATCATCCGGTACAAGGCCATTTTCCGCCAGTTCTGTTTTCACCCGATCAGGGTTAGCATCGGGACGATCAATTTTATTTAGTGCGACGATGATTGGAACACGGGCTGCCTTGGCGTGAGCAATAGCCTCTTTGGTTTGGGGCATCACACCATCATTGGCAGCCACCACCAGCACAACAATATCAGCGCCCTGGGCGCCGCGGGCGCGCATCGCGGTAAATGCCGCATGGCCTGGGGTATCCAAAAAAGTGATTAAACGGCCACGATGTTCTACCTGATAAGCGCCTATATGTTGGGTAATGCCGCCTGCTTCACCGGCAGCAACTTCAGTATGGCGAATAGCATCCAACAGTGTGGTTTTGCCATGATCAACGTGACCCAAAATCGTGATCACTGGAGGACGAGCAATCAATAAAGAAGGATCCTCGTCCATAATCAATCGTCGCCAAAGCGGTATTTCCCCAACCGCTCTTTCTTCGGGTTGCTGCGGCGTTTGAAGTGCAACTTCATAGCCTAGCTCTGACGCCACAACTGCCGCTGTATCGAAATCTATTTGCTGGTTGATATTGGCCATAACCCCATTGGCCATTAACACTTTGATCACCTGAATTGGGCTGGTTTGTATCATTTGCGCCAGATCTCTGACAACAATACTGGCCGGTAATTCGATTTTATTTCGCCCATTATCGCTCATGAGGTACCTCCTTTATAATGCACCTGGTCGGTGCCCCCCGAAAACAGATTTAAATGGCACACAAATTCTGCCAATAATTCCTTTCGGATAGGGTTTTCTATGTCGGGCCCCAATAAGCCTGTCAGGTGAATGAATTAATGATTCATCTCGCCCTATCCACTCATACTATCCTGGGACCGCGCCTGCTGCGAAGTTTTCACTTCACTGACAGCAGATATTGCCGTTTTTTCCACACCTGCTTCTTCAACAGGCAAGGTCGCCATGAAATTCAACAACCTTTCCCGGTCTGCCGGGGTCAGGTCTGTCTTCAAAGCATGCGCCAAAGCGCCCTTCAGACCCACTTCCCAGCATGGAAGATGGTCGTGCAAGTATGCACCCCGGCCCGCTGCTTTACCAGTTGGATCAATCATAACTCCTTGAGGAGTCTTCACCAGACGGATCATTGTCCGCTTGGGAAGCACCATTCTACATCCAACACAGGTCCGTTGTGGTACATGCCTGGTTCGCTTAAGCTTTTTTGCAGTCACCTCTTTCTCTCTGATTTACATCTACTCGATCTTTATCGATCTACCATTCTTCCCATCCGCCATCACCACGTTTGTGCTTCCGGCGAACAAGGGTGATATCGCGATCCGGATCATATTCAACAGCAATGTGTTTTTTCTTTTTCTTCTTGTCTTTCTTCTTCAAATCATCGTCGTCTTCATCTTCAATCACTTCTTCAGTGCGAAGCGCGTCCGGCGACAATGCAAATAACTCTTCAAGTGATAATTTCGATTCGCTTTCCTCTTCAATTTCGCCTTCTGCGACCTCCTCCGCGCCTGCAACAGCTTCAACAACTGGCTCTTCAATTCCAGATGAGACGGCTGCTTCCTCTTTGGTTTCAACCGTTTCGACAACGGCTTCTTCAATCGCTGCCGGTTCAACGATGCTCTCAGTTACAATTGCCTCAGGTTCAGCTTCAACAACCGCTTCAACTGTTGTCTCGCTGACCAGTTCAGGTTCAGACAGGGTAAACCGCTCTTCAAGCGCTGAAATTTCCTGCATGGCCTTCGGCCCAATTCCCTGAAGCTTTAAGATATTATCCGAATCCAACTTGAGCTGGAGCAATAAACTGCCGATTGTTTCGTAACCTGCCTCAAGCAGAGTGTAATAAACGTGATCGGATAAACCTGCGCCATCCAGGGGCGTCTCAAAAGTTTCTGCCGGTATTGCCGCTCGGGCAGCTTCAACGCGAGCATCTTCAACTTTCTTTTCAGCCTTCTGCTGGCTCGAAACCCCTCGTTCAATCCGGTCAACAAACTTGGCGAGCATATCATATTCTTCCGGCGTCAATGGTCGCCCTTCACCCTTCTTGGCAAGGAGCTTGTCAATCTCGGGTAATTTTGCGGCTTCAGCTTCAGAAATGGCTGCCATCGCCGGATCGGTCGTAACTCGCTGGTAAACATCCAGCGCGGCTTCAGAAAGGCTCTTGATATCAATCCGCCATCCGGTCAATTTGGCAGCCAGACGGGCGTTCTGCCCATCGCGGCCGATTGCCAGGCTGAGCTGATCTTCAGGGACAACAACTGTTGCGGTTTTCAAGCCACCCACACGCTCATTCAGATAAACGCCGCTGACACGCGCCGGGCTGATTGCCTTGGCGATATAGGCCACCGGATCCGGATTCCATTCAATCACGTCGATCTTTTCGTCATGCAGCTCACGCACTATGGCCTGAATCCGGACGCCGCGAATTCCTACACAGGCCCCCACCGGGTCGATTCCCGATTGTGTGGCTGCCACAGCCACTTTGGCGCGCTCACCCGGTTCACGAGCAATCGAACGAATTTCAACTATCCCATGATAAATTTCTGGCACTTCGTTTTCGAGCAGGCGGCGCAAAAAATTACGATGCCCTCGAGACAGGATAATTTGCGGTGTACGCGTCGCCTCACGCTTGATCTCCAACACCAGGGCGCGCACGCGGTCATGAACGCGGAAACGTTCGCCAGGGATCATTTCTTTGCGCGGCATGATCCCTTCAGCTTTCATATCCAGGCCCAACGTAACTGCCTGGCTGTTAACTGCCTGAACGACGCCGCTGATGATTTCACCCATTTGCTTCTCGAAAAAGTCAAGCTGCGCCTGGCGTTCCGCATCACGAATTCGTTGTTGAATAACCTGGCGAGCGGTTTGAGCAGCAACCCGACCAAAATCTTTGGGGGTCGTCTCAACAATTACCATCATACCCACTTGAGCATTTTCATCCACTTTGCGGGCGCTTTCAAGGCTAACTTCGGTGCGTTCATCTTGAACGACCTCAACCACTTCCTTCTCAGCGAAGATCTCCATCGCTCCAGTTTCAGGGTCAATCTTTGCTTCAATATGCTGGGCATTTGAGGCATTAACTGCCCGCCGGTAGGCTGAAACCATTGCGGATTCGATAGCCCGCAAGATTACATCCTTAGGCAACTGTTTTTCTTCTAACACTTCGTTAAAAGCCAGCGTGAATTCGTTTTTCATTCCTAAACTTTCTCCAACTATTTTACGTTCTGATAACCCTTTATAAGCAGAAAAGTGGGGGCTGCCCACTTTCCTCATCAACGATATCAATACACCTAGTAATGCAGTCCTATTTTAGCATACATCTTATGGGGTTGCAAGGTTAAAAAGCCGAAAAATTATTGATAAAGACAACCCATTGTGTATCGGATAATCATTCCGATTATAATACCAACTAATGAACAAAAGGACTCCTTATGAAAGACGAAACCCGATTCAGCCGGGTGGAACGAACAAAAAACAGGCCAGAATCTGCTGCGATCCAATGAACCGCTGGATTGATCTGCTGACCGGGAGCAAGGATTCTTTGACTGTATCACTTCACAAATGGTTGCACAAGGTACTGCCCACCTGGGTTGATTACCGCCCAATTAATGCTATGCAGATGTTAGTGACTGCCAGGTTTGCAATCGAAAGGAGCATTGAAACAAGCATCTGGACACTACCCACTGATATTTTGCTCGCAGCCGCTCCTGAATAAATGGTATTGAATTCTGGTGTATGATTGATACAATTCGATCTCGACTTATCAAATTCTATCGATGGAAGGATATCTCATGACTGAATCAACTCTTTGGTGGCGTGATGGCGTGATTTACCAAATTTATCCCCGTTCTTTTGCAGACAGCAACGGCGATGGCATCGGCGACTTACCCGGCATCACTTCCCATCTCGATTACCTGGCAGATCTGGGAATAGATGCCATCTGGCTATCTCCAATATACCCTTCCCCTGACGCCGACTTCGGCTACGATGTCAGCAATTATGTGGATATCGCTCCCCATTTTGGAAACCTGAAAGACTTTGACAGGTTGGTTGCAGAAGCTCACCGCCGGAATATCCATATCATCATGGATATGGTTTTCAATCACACCTCTGACCAGCATCCCTGGTTTCAGGCTTCGCGCAGCTCGCGTGATAATCCTTATCATGACTGGTATATGTGGTGTGACCCCAAACCAGGTGGGGGGCCCCCTAACAACTGGCAGTCAGTGTTTGGCGGTGGGGGCTGGGAATATGATCCCGGCCTGGGACAATATTATTTTCACATGTTTGTCAAAGAACAACCCGATCTCAACTGGCGCAATCCCAAAGTCAAACAAGCCGTACTTGACGCTTATCGCTTCTGGCTTGACCGCGGTGTTGACGGCTTCAGATTGGATGTTTTCAATGTTTACTACAAACACGCCAGCCTGCCCGATAACCCACCCCGGTTCGGGATACGGGGATTTGACCGCCAGAGGCACATCTATGATTGCGACCAACCCGAAATGCACACCTTTCTGGCCGAATTAAGGGCATTGCTGGACTCGTATCCTGAACGCTATGCTGTTGGAGAAACATTCCTGGAATCGACCGAAAAAGCCGCCTCTTATTGCGGTGCAGATCGTTTGCATGCCACTTTTGATTTTAGCTTTACCAGTTGCAAATGGAATCCACGCCAATACTTGAAAACGATCATGAATTGGGAAAAGGCATTAGGCCCCAATAAGTGGCCTAACTATGTGCTCAACAACCATGATGTTGTTCGTTCGGCAACCCGTTACGGCTGGCATGGAAATGACGCGCCGGCCAAAGTTGCCCAGGCCATGTTGCTGACTTTACGCGGCACACCTTTCATGTATTATGGCGAAGAGATTGGTATGCAAGATATCCGGTTGCGCCGGGATGAAATTCTCGACCCGCCCGGCAAACGTTACTGGCCGTTTTATAAAGGGCGCGACGGCTGCCGCTCGCCGATGCAATGGAATGACACACAAAACGCTGGATTTGGCCTGGGTAAGCCCTGGCTGCCAGTTCACCCCAACTACATCGAACGCAACGTTCAGGCGCAATCAGCCGACCCCGAATCGTTGCTCAATTTCACCCGCCGGTTAATCCAACTCCGGAGAAAAACGCCGGCGTTGTACTGTGGATCATTCACACCTCTGACAGAGGATCCCAAAAATGTTCTCGCCTATCTGCGTCAGAGCGGTCACCAGAAAGCGCTGATCGTTTTGAACTTCAGCAATTCCGTGCAAAAGATCAGGCTAAATGAGTCTGTGATAAAAGAAAATACCTGGAAATTAACGCTTTCGAGCGACCCACTGAACGTACCAGAATTAGTTACGAATGAATTGATGCTGAACCCGTATCAGGTAAATATTTACACATCAGAATAAACATCGGAAAATTTTCAACACCCCCATAAATTGACGCACCGGCAGGCCGATAGATTTAAGGACACATCGCTTCAGGCGCGTAATCCGGGTTGGCAGAACCGTATATTTTGGATCCCAAGGGGTCCAGTACCTTCGTCGAATTTTTAGCAGCAAAAGCCTGTACAGCCTGACAGGCAGCTTCTTCGCCACCCGATTGGTAGATTCTCTGATATTCTTCGGCCATCTTCAGGTAAAAAATTTGCGGGCTTTCAGGAAGAACCGTCCTCTTCAACTCATCCAGGATTGAACTGGCAAAGACAGTCTGGTTCAGTTTGATATAAATTACCGCCATCCGGTAACGCGCGTAGGCTTGTAAATTTGGCCTTTCTGAATCAGCATCCAGGTACTCTTGTAAGCTCTGGTCGTTAATCACCCGGTTGTACAACGGCAGGGCGCTGGTATAATCACCCGATCGAGCTGCCAGATCAGCATCCTGCAAAACATGCAGCCGGTAATTCGAGGCGGCTTTAATTTCTTTCGCAAGCACCCAATAACCGCTGGCTTTATTAAAATTCCATTGGCGAGAAAGGCGTCGCGTCAGACCTGCGCCCTGATTGCCAGAGCTTTCGCTGTCAATTACCAACTGATAAGAACCATCTCCCTGAATTTTCACGGCGATGTCAGGGTAAGGTAAATCCTCCGTCTCGCCATCCAGGCGATTCTCAAAAGTCTCCCCACTCCAGAAAATGATTTGCACCTGTTCAAAACACGTGATTTCATTGCACTGAGGCAGCCCGGTAACAAGTTCTGCGCTGCCATCCGCGTTCATATCTTGCAGCGCATGAATGATTGGCGCTCCCATATTTTCAATTTGCAGGCTATGACTGATGACATAAGCGTCTTCCTGACAGGTAAAAATATATAGAATGCCTGCCGGCGGGCTTAGGTTCGATTCAGGATCGAAAATAGAAACCACAACGTCCGTCTTCACGTCGCCGGTCATATCTGCCACAGCAACTGCAATGGGTTTGCTTGCCACTCCGGCTCGATTGAGTTCAGACTCCAGAGTCAGAGGTGAACCGCCTTCATTCAAATATTCTAGAATCGCCCGAGGATATTCTCCAAATCGCATTGGCGCCGAAAACGCCGCTGCGGATTGAACCGGCGCACAGGGTAACCCCTGCTGACCCGCCCCTTCAGCAGTAATTGAAAAGGTGGGCGTCGGCTCCAATACGCCTGTCGGAGTCAATGTTGTTTGCACTCCCGCTGTTGGGCTGGCAAGCAATAATTCAAGCGGCGTCTGCACAGGAGTTATCACCATCGAAACGCCGGTAGTTAACGGACTGCAGGCAGTCAGAAATATCAGCAATGGCAGCACAAACAATCTTATTTTCACAAGTTTTATCTGCCAGATATCTATCATTTTTTTACAACTTCATTATACTCTTGTATAGGGATAAGAGGAGGATTATGAGCATCGCATTTATCCCAGGAAAAACAGTCGAACAGGACGCTCCGCTGGCTCGTTATCTTCCGCCATTGCCAGAAGGAATTGTTCAAACCTGGCTTAAGGCAAATATTCCCAGGGGTAGCTGGATACTTGATCCATTTGGCGCTTCTCCTCAACTGGATATCGAAATAGCTCGAAGCGGATACAGGGCGCTGACAGCAGTCAATAATCCCATCCTGCAATTCCTGTTGAAAATGGAAACCCGGATGATCACAGAAAAAGACATGCGGGCGGCCCTGGCTGAACTGGCTTCGCTTCGAAAGGGCGCAGATCGGCTGGAACGCTATATCCAGTCACTCTATGAAACCGAATGCGCCGTTTGCGGTAAAACAATCCCTGCGGAATCTTATTTGTGGGAACGCGGAGCAAAAGTTCCCAATGCACGAATTTATCACTGCCCCCATTGCGGCGACGAAGGCGAATACCCTACGACTCAAACCGATTGGGATCGTCTGGAATACCTGAACAGGGGAGCAATGCACCGCGCCCGCGCTATGGAACGCGTTATCTCTTCAGAGGACCCGGACCGCGAAAATGTTGAAGAGGCGCTCAATTGTTACCTCAACCGGCCGTTATATGCACTGTTTACTCTGATCAATAAACTGGACGGCGCTCAGATTTCACCAGAAACACGCAATCTGTTGACTGCAATGCTGCTATCCACCTGTGACGCGGCAAATACACTCTGGCCATATCCTGTTGCCCGCTCGCGTCCCCGTCAGCTCATCATTCCACCACATTTTAAGGAGTATAACCTCTGGTTCTCAATGGAAAGATCGATGAATCAGTGGCAATCGCCCGATTCTCCAGTGCCATTGACCTACTGGCCTGATCAACCCAATGCCAGCGGGGGAATCTGTCTCTTTAGGGGGCGACTGAAGGACCTGGCGACAAGGTTGAACGAAATACCCATCGGCGCTGTAGTTACGGCCATACCGCGTATCAACCAGGCATTCTGGACATTATCCGCGTTGTGGGCAGGCTGGTTATGGGGGAAAGAAGCCGTGCAACCCTTCAAAGGAATACTCAGCCGTCGCCGATACGACTGGAACTGGCACACGAACGCACTCGCATCAACGTTACATTATCTGCAAACATCCTTAAAAGAAGACACACTCTGTTTCGCGCTGCTGTGCGAAGTTGAAGCTCCTTTCTTAACCGCCGTTTTGACCGCAGCACAATGGAACAAGTTTACACTGCAAGGCATAGCCCTTCGCTCCGAACAGGCAGCAGCGCAGATCACCTGGAAACGTACTGATCCCCCGCCCGCTCCATCTCAACCCCTGGCTGATCTGATTCTGGCAGCTGCGCAAAATGATCTTAAGAAACGAAAAGAACCAGCCAGGTATCTTCAAATCTATTCGGCGGTTCTGGAAAAACTGGCGCAAGAAGGCGCATTGCCCGAACGCGATGATTCCGCCGAGCAATTACCCATTCCACATCTTCAAACAACAGTCGATAAAAACCTGAAGAACATCGAACACTTTATCCGCTATGAGGGTAGCGAGCACACTTTGGAAACAGGTCAATGGTGGCTGGTTTACCCGCCCGAAAAAACCATTCCACTGATGGACCAGGTTGAGATGGAAATTGTCCGTCGGGTGCAAAAAAACCCCGGTATAACATTGACCGAATTGGATGAGTCGCTTTGTAATATGTTTCGTGGAACCCACACGCCCCAATTAAGTTACATCAAAATCTGTCTCGAATCTTATGCCGAACGTCTGACAGACCAACCCGAGTGCTGGCAACTCAGAGCGGAGGATCTGCCGCATGCCCGCCGCGAAGATTTGCAGATGTTTACAAATCTGCTCCATGAAATCGGAGAACGATTGCACTATAAAACCAACGGCGATTTGCCTCTTCTCTGGATAAATGAGAACGACGATGTAAACTACGCTTACTATATTGTGGCTTCTGCGATGGTCAGCCAATACATGCTCGAATCAGCATACCCCCCTGAAAAATCAATCATTGTCCTGCCAGGTGGGCGCGCCAACCTGTTGGCGACTAAAATAGACAACGACGCCCGCCTGAGTGCATGCGTCAACGCTGGCTGGCGATTTTTAAAGTTTCGCCATCTGCGTCACCTCGCTGAGAACCCCCTTCTTACCCGTTCCATCTGGGACAAGCAGATCAATAGCGACCCTCTGGTACGAGTCACTTCACAAATGGCATTATTATGATTTTCATCCCGAATTAATCATTAATAAGGGCGCCGTTGGCGCCCTCACGTTTATTCTTAATTGATTTCTTTCTTTATGGTGTAGGTGTGTAAGTCAATGTGGGCGTCGGCGTCTCTGTAGCTGTCAGCGGAGGAGTGGGAGTTTCACTGGCCTGAAGCGTGTTAGTGGGAGTCGGCGTTTCAGATGGGGTTGGGGTAATCGTTTCAGTCAGGGTTGGGGTTGGCGTCGGTGTGGGAATATTGATCCGCAAGTTAAGGCGCAGTTCCGCATAGGTACCCTGAGTGCTTTCCATGTATAAACGCAATGTAATCCGGTCATTAGGCGCATTCTTTAAATCCCACGAAAGAATCTTTTCGGGTTTTGTAACAGGCGCGTCTTTTCTCACAAGCACATTCCATTCGTTCGGTTCATCACCCACCCCCCATTCCAGGCGATAGCGGGCAAAATTCTTCGTCGCATCAACCCGCGCATAAATATCTAATGGAGCAGTGTTGATCACCTGACCATCTGTGAGACCGGAGAAAGCAAGAATCGGGTGTGGGTCATCAGCTTTGCACGCGCTCTCTGGAGCAAAATAAATCGGCTCAGTAAAGCCCATTTCTTCTGCCCAGGCCTGACCCTGAGCATTATCCCGGATCCAGAGCTTTGCCCACGTATCAGAGACGTTGATGACGAATTGCTCTTTAGTAAACTCCGCGCAATCAGCCGAAGCTTCTAAACCCGTCCATGTGTCGATTCTGGCGTTGCGCCAGAGGTCCTGTTCCTTGGGCAAAGGGAGCTGGTCAGCGGCGAAGATTTCCGTCCGCTGGGAAGGGCACCAATCTGATGGCTCACTGCCAGATACATCGCAGATCACTTTATCGACGATTCCCGTTGGACGCACAAACGATCCCGGATTACCCTGCGTCAACTGCTGGATGGCAAACTGCATGAAACTTGACCATATTGGCGCCGCGCCGGTTAGACCGGTTGTGTTCTGCATCGGCGTATAATCGGCATTTCCAACCCATACCCCGACGGTCAGGTCAGGGGTATAACCCAATGTCCAGTTATCGCGAAAGTCATTCGTTGTCCCGGTTTTCGCCGCTGCTTGAAAGGGTAGATTAAGTACAGAATTTGCACCGAAAGCCGGCGTGCGAGCAGCATTATCAGAAAGGATCGAAGAGATCAAATAGGCGTGTTCGACGCGAACAACCTGGCTGCCTGCTTCAGGGGTATGCTCAAAAATGACATTCCCCGAATGATCAACGATTCGCTCAATAGCATACGGAGAAACGCGTTTGCCCTGATTTGCCAGAACTGCGTAAGCGCCGGTTAATTCCAACAGGCTGACATCGCCGCCGCCAAGGGTTAATGCCAAACCATAATCCTGCCGGTCGAGAGTGGTAATTCCAAGCCGCCTGGCAAATGCGATGAAGCCATCTTCACCCTGCACCAACGGATCGTCATAGATTCCTACATAGTTAAGCGTTTTCACCGCGGGAATGTTATAGGAATTCGCCAGGGCTTTGCGAACTGTTACCGGGCCATGAAACCGTTCGTCGTAATTCACCGGCACATAGGGAGCGCGGGTATCATTCGGGTCGCCGGAAGGTGGAAATTCTGAGGGCACATCCCAAATCAGGGTAGCCGGCGTCCATCCTTTCTCGAAAGCCGCCGTATAGGTGAGGGGTTTGATCGAGGAACCAGGCTGCCGCGGGCTTACCGCCATGTTAACCTGGCCGGCAATCTCCTCATTATCATAGTCGGCAGAGCCGACCATAGAAAGGATTTCCCCTGTCGAAGGGCGAATAGCAACCAGCGCGCCATCTGTAACATGCTGATTCACCAGAGCGCTTACCTGCTGGCGCACCATCAGTTCAGCCTGATCTTGCAGATCAGGGTCTATTGTAGTGTAAACAGAGAAACCGGAGCGGTAAATTGTCTGCGGATCAAATTGAGCTTCCAGCAAAGAACGAACGTAATTCACCCAATGCGGATAACGCATTGGATCCTTTACGGGTTGAAAAGCGTACTCCTGGATTTCTTTGGCAGCCTCGGCTGCCGCGCCGGCATCAACGCAAACTTTTTGCACCTGATTACTAACCTCAATACAGTTTCTTTCCAGACTGTTTTGATAGGTTAAAACGAGGACCTGCTGCTGGCGTTGAAGGGTTGCCTCACGATTGCTAAAAATATCATACACTGAAGGCGCCTGCGGTAAACCCGCCAAAAACGCCGCCTGTCCCAGGGTCAGCTTATCAGCAGTCGTCTGAAAATAAGTTTCAGCCGCCGCTTCAACCCCATAAGCCAGATTTCCATAAAAGTTCTCATTGAGATAAAGTTCCAGTATTTCATCTTTTGTATACCGGCGGGTAATTTCCGCCGCCAGGATGATTTCACGCGCCTTGCGGCGATAAGTTTGCTGACTACGCTCTTCAGGGGTAAACAATAGCGTCCGCGCCAATTGCTGAGTGATTGTCGATGCGCCAGAGACTGTTTCCTTGCTGGTATAGTTTTGCCACAAGGCGCGGACTATTGCCCAGGGGTCAAAACCGGGATGATTATAAAAATCCTTATCCTCTGTGGATATTGTCGTTGCCACCAGATAGGGCGAAACTTTATCCAATGTGACATATGTGCGTCTGCCCGCATTTGGATTCAGTATCTCATAAAGAGTATTACCATTACGATCAAGGATACGCGTGGTTTCAAATTGTGAGGCGCGCTCGCGCAGGCTGTCCACATCCGGGAGAGTGGCCGCAATCGTATAATATTGAATTACAAACACAGAGCCGCCCAAAACCGCCAACAGAACAAATCCGAAAAGGATGCCAATGAGCACCCGCAGCAAACAACCCAGAGTTTTCTCTCTACCTTTAGAGCGCGTACGTACCGTTTGAGTCGAACCTCTGTTCGCAGGAATCTGAATTGTAGGCTGCGCCGCGCTCGAAGAGCGAATGGTCGGCGTATAGGCCGCAGACGAAACCCGCGTGGCATAAAGATCGATTTCATCTACCCTGCGCGGCAGCGGCATCCCCCGATCATCAACCGCCGGGGGAGAAATCGTCGGCGTTGCGCCCATTGGCGGCGGCAGGTGTGATTGCTGCCCTGTTCCAACGCGCGTCTCATCGAAGGCAGCCGATTGCGATTTGGCATCCTGCGCGGTTGTGGAAATCGTTTGCGATAAGTCATCCGGCTGGCGATACCAAGCCCCTGTCAAATCATTCTGCGCGTTGCCGCCCTGAGGGGGCGCAGGAATATCAGCCGGGGTTTCGGATGCGTTCTCCTTCGCCTCACCTGTCACGGCAGGGCGATCATCATGTGTTGTTTCATTCCCGGCATCGAAAAAGGGAAAAGAGGGTTCATTCCCACTTTCGTCTTGAGCCGAAGCGATCAACCTGCGCAAACGGCTGCCGGCATCTTTGGGTTTCTTATTTCCTTCTCCATCCATATCACTCATATTGTTAGAATTTTAGCATAAAAGTCAGATTGATTGACGAATATCAAAAGTAC
>CAZDAW010000054.1:0-21389 GCA_964503685.1 uncultured Anaerolineaceae bacterium
CCGCCCTTGCCGCCATCCCCCCCGTCCGGCCCGCCGCGCGGAACATACTTCTCGCGGTGGAAATGAACCATACCATCCCCACACTTCCCGGAACGAACATAAATCTCTGCTTCATCTATAAACATAGCGCTGATTATAACCGATAAATTTGAGCAACTTCATTATTCTCTAATTTAAAACGAAATACTGAAACAGTCGATAAAAAATGTCTCAGTATTTCAAGCCGGAAGAATGTATAACGCAGGTAGATAAAGGCCCTACAAAGTTTTATTGGCCTGCGCTCAAAGCACAACGGAAGCCGTTATTCGTCGCCCGATGTGTGGGCGTCATTTGCAAGCGGGTGAAAGTACGGGCAAAGCGCTCTGCGCTGTAATTCCATGCACCGCCGCGTAAAACGTAGTATTCACTGCTTTCAGGGCCCTGGGGATTTGCATAAGGCGAAACCGAATAATAATCCTCTTCGTAAAAATCAGCCACCCATTGCCACACGTTACCGGCCATATCCAGCGCGCCATACGGACTTGCACCTTCAGGATAAGCATCAACGACCGATAACCCTCCTGTACAACCTTTAAAATTCCCTTTCTGGCAATCTGGGGCGTCATTACCCCAGGGGTAAATCCGGCCGTCAACGCCACGGGCAGCCTTTTCCCACTCGGCTTCAGTCGGCAAACGGCGACCTGCCCATTTGCAATAGTCCTGCGCCTGTTGCCAGGAAACATACACAACCGGATAATTACCAGAGTTCTTATGCCCATATTTCGTTGGCGACACATTCAACGGAGGCGTACATCCGCCCGAAATCACACAATTGATATACATATTATTGGTCACCAACGTTTTATCGATCCAATAAGCATCCAAATAGACCGTATGCTCTGGTCTTTCTTTTTTATAGCCGGTAGATGATCCCATAATGAATTCACCTTCGGGAACATAAACCATGGTCATTCCATCAACCGCCGAAACCTGCGTCGATCCTATTGTTAATGCGGGATCTGGAGCAATTGATGGGATATCCACTTCACCTGAATCTTGAAGCGCCTCATTTGCCGATTCTTGTTCAATGATGATCGGCGCAATATGGTAGGTGATCCCCGCAGGCTTTGAAACCGGTGAATCGGAGGCATGAGTTTCTTTCGGATCAATAAATCCATATCCGAGGACTTCTAAAGTCGTTAATGCAATACTGATTGCCAGTGAGAAAAGAACGTGTTTTTTCATCAAAAATACCCGAAAGCTATCAGAAAAATTGTTCCTTTTTTATTTTTGTTTCCAGCTAACCTATTCCTACATAAATAAAAAAACCCCAAAACGGGGCGCGCAAGCAAAAGTTACGGTTGATAACCGGCAACCTGGCCATCTTCTGCCGAATAACTTACAGGAAGATCCGCGGCTTTGCGTCCCCGTTTTTCAACGGGTTTGCCAATATAAAATCAAAGTCAAGGTTCAAAAGACGCCTGTTTCTATTATAGGCTTTTTATTGCCGATGCTCACACAAACGACCTTACAATCACCTTACAAAATTGTAAGTTCGCCAATTAAAATCAGGGATTTTCGACGCTTATTGCACAGCGAAAACCATTATTGGCAGCGCGATGTTCTGGATAAGCCTTCAAACGGTTGGTTGTGCGGGCAAAACGTGAACTGTAATTAAAGGCGCCGCCGCGCAATACGCGTCCATCGCCGCCATCGGGCCCCTTAGGATTCTGATAAGGAGAATTGCTATAATAAGTTTCTCCATACCAATCTGCCACCCATTCAAATACATTGCCGGCCATATCCAATACGCCATAAGGGCTGGCGCCAGCCGGGTAACTGCCCACATCAACCGGATTTTCCATACAGCCTTTAAAATTGGCATGAATGCAATCGATCTCCTCTTTTCCCCAGGGGAAGGGACGTTCATCATCACCGCGGGCAGCTTTTTCCCATTCGGCTTCGGTCGGCAGTCTTCGCCCTGCCCATTTACAATAAGCCTCTGCCTGGGCAAAAGATATATGCACCACCGGTAAATTGGCGTAATCGGGCTCAACAAAGAAAGTCGGGTATCCCATTAATGGAATGGTACAGCCCAGGTTTTCCAAACAACGGTTGTACATGCCATTTGTCACTTCGGTTTTATCAATGAAATAGGCGTCCAGAAACACTTTGTGGCTGGGCCTTTCATCTTTATAAGAATCATCATCACCCATCGTAAACTCGCCGGCCGGTATATAGATCAACTCCATGCCATCGACAGGAGAAATCTGATTGGCCATCGCGGTCGGGGTTTCTATCCGGGCAGGCTCAACCATAACAGTCGGTGTGAGAGTCGGTTGCGGCGTGCAGGCACCCTGTGTAACCGGAACAGAATAAGCCGTCGGCGCTGCCGGCTGTGTGGGACGAAAATACAGGAAAGCAGCGCCTGCGCCAAGAATGATTACCGCCAGAAAACCGGCCCCTGTCAGACATCCACCTGCAAATACTAACCATAATGTCTTATTTTTCATGCGCCAATTTTACCAAGAAAATACTGATCGTCCATATCGCAACGAGATAATGTCGAATCAAATCACTTTACAATAAAAACCGGATGGGATATATCCACGATCTATCCCATCCGGAATTTTATCAATCTTTCAAAAAATTTGTTTACTTCTTTGCAAATTTTTCCCGCAGCATGCCCTCGATGGTAGGCTGACCAATTTCCTGTAATTCATACCGAACGCGTTGCGAAGGCTTCTTGATCTTCAGGACGCGCCCCAGGTCAATGGGTGTGCCAACAATGACCAGATCCACGTCCGCATTATTAATCGTCTGTTCCAGCTCACGCACCATCTGCTCACCATAACCCATTGCCGGCAGAATGGGGCCGGTTTTTGGGTATTTACGGTATGTTTCCAGAATCGAACCGACTGCAAATGGGCGCGGATCAATAATTTCAGCGGCGCCAAAGCGTCGGGCAGCCACAAAACCTGCGCCGTAAGCCATCTCGCCATGCGTCAGCGTCGGACCATCTTCGATCACCAGCACGCGTTTGCCGCGAATCTGTTCAGGATTATCCACGAACAAGGGTGAAGCAGCTTCCACAATCAGCGCTTTTGGATTGAGCGCATACAGGTGCTCACGTACCATGATCACATCATCGGGATTGGCGGTATCGACTTTATTGATAACAAACGCATCAGCCGAACGAACATTCGTTTCACCGGGGTGGTAAGTCATTTCATGCCCAGGGCGGTGAGGGTCGGCCACAACAATGCTGAAATCAGGGATATAGAACGAGAAATCATTATTCCCGCCATCCCACAGCACGATATCAACTTCCTTCTCTGCCTGGCGCAAAATGGCTTCATAATCAACGCCGGCATAAACGATGACGCCATTATCGATATGAGGTTCGTATTCTTCGCGCTCTTCGATAGTGCATTCATGTTTATCCAAATCTTCATAAGAAGCATAGCGCTGCACCTTCTGTTTCACCAAGTCTCCATAGGGCATGGGGTGACGAATTGCCGCCACCTTGTAACCCATTGAGCGCAGCACCTTGGAAACATGACGCGTGGTCTGGCTCTTGCCTGATCCGGTGCGCACTGCGCAAACGGAGACAACAGGCTTCGTCGATTTCACCTGGGTCGTGTTCAAACCCATCAGCCGAAAATCGGCGCCCGCAGCCAGCACCAGTGAAGCCTTGTGCATAACCACTTCGTGGGGTACATCACTGTAAGCAAAAACCACCTGATCGATTTTCATTTCTTTCACCAGGCGCGCCAGATCGCTTTCTGGATAAATGGGAATACCTTTCGGGTACTGAGAGCCGGCAAGCTCCACCGGATACTGGCGTCCTTCAATATTAGGAATTTGAGTGGCCGTGAAGGCTACAACTTCATAGTCAGGATTGTTACGAAAAAATACATTGAAGTTGTGAAAATCGCGCCCGGCGGCGCCCATAATGATTGTACGAATTGGTTTCATTAACGTCTTATCTCCTTTTATCAGATTAATTGACCGTCTTTTTTAAACTATGAGACTTCCGGAGCCTTTACCTCTCAAGAAGTCTCGATTTACACTCACATCACCTCTGGCGCCGCAATACCCAGAAGGTTCAGGCTGTTGGCAATCGCCTGTCGGGCGGCCGCCACCAATCGCAGGCGGCTCGCTCGAATGCCGGGTTCTGCCTGGAGTACCGGACACTGCCCATAAAAATCATTGAAAGCACGCGCCAGATCGTAAGCCAGGCTGGCAATATACAACGGCCGGTATTCTGCGGCAGCGCGCTGCACCTCCCGGGGCAGTCGCGAGATCAGATCGACGAGTTGAATTTCGGTAGCATCCAATTCATAAGTCGGGGTAATCGCTTCAGGAATATCATTCCCGGCCTTGCGCAGAATGCTGTTCGCCCGCACGTGGGCATATTGAATATAAGGAGCGGCCTGTCCATTAAAATCCAGCGCCGCATCCCAATCAAAAGTGACAATTTTGGTGTTATCCCGCGAGAGCATCGAGTATTTCAACGCCCCCAGCGCAACCGAATGGCTGATCGACTCTTTCAAATCATCCGTCAAATCACGATTCTTTTCTTCTACAATCAGCAAAGCCCGCCGATAGGCTTCTTTGAGCAGAACATCCAGCAACACCACCGTGCCCTCACGCGAAGACATGGTCACATTCCCCGGCAAATTGACAATTTCATACGCCAGGTGATAACACTGTTTTGCCCACGGATACCCCATGATTTCCAACGTCTTAAAAATCTGTTGTAAATAGAGCGATTGACGTACATCAATGACGTAAACAGAACGGTTAAGATGATATTCTTCAAATTTCTCAACGGCCAGAGAGAGGTCCTTTGTGGAATAAAGCGATGTGCCATCTGATCGCAATACAACCAGCACACGGTATTTTTCGCCCTTGATTCCCAACAACTCATCCAGCTTGACAATCACCGGGCCATCAGGTCGCTCATCCTGGGCAATTCCCTTTTCAATCATCTCTTTGACAAATTGCTTGCCCGATTCTTCAACATCGCTCTCAAAATAAATCCGGTCAAAATGGATGCCCATCAAATCATATAACTGGTAAAAACCCTCCAGCGACCACTGGCGGCTCTCTTTCCATAAAGCAACCAGGTCAGCATCCTGGCGATCCCAGCGGGCAAACAGAGCTCGTACTTCTGGCTCCACATTGGGGTCGCTCGTATATAAGCGGGCTGCTTCCGAATAAAGGTCGCTCATCCAGCGCAGGCGGTCTTCACCAGGCTGTTCGCCGGCGTGGTTTTTTAAGTAATTCCACATCCACTTGATGACATGCAAGCCGATGTCGCCGATGTAGTTGGCGCGCACCACCTCAAAACCGGCGAATTCCAGCAGGTTGCTCACTGCTGCTCCCAGAATGACATTGCGCAGGTGGCCGACATGAAATTCTTTATGCGTGTTGGGCTGTGAGAATTCAACCATCACCCGCTCGCCTTTGGCCGCGCCCCGGCCAAAATCTTTCCCCTGTTTCAGGACGGCATCCACCACCCGACGCGTATATTCGCCTGTGGAAAAATAGAGATTCAAATAGCCCTTAAGAGCCTCAAGACGGGTGAAACCGGCAGGCGTTCCCAGATTCGTCTTAACCTCTTCGGCAAGCTCCTGGGCGCGCTGCTGTACGTTAACCGGCTTGCCGCTCTGTTTGCTTTCCAGCGCAGCGATCTGGAAAAAGGATGTGGCAATTCCCCATTGCCCGGCGAAGGGTATCGGGTTCCATTGCAATCCGGGAATCGTCAAACCGCGTTCGAGAAAATATGCTTTGATCTTCGCTTCAACTGCCTGCTGCTCAACTTCAAACATGCATCCATCCTGATAATCTGTTTTTTATTGTTGCCAGTATGGAGAAACGATCACTGACAAGCGCGGGCTATGATTATAACACAAGAGAAAAATTATAAAAAAACTCTGACCGCCAATCGATCGGCGCCGCTTAACACACAAAGCGGGAGCAATGAGCTCCCGCTGCGGTTAATTTCAAAATGAACTAACTGGCAGGGATTATTATTTTGCCAGGGCAGAAAGGCGCTTCATTAAGCGGCTCTTTCGGCGGGCGGCATTATTCTTGTGAATAACACCCTTCTGGGCGGCCTTATCGAGCGCGCTGATTGCGTTCATTGTTGCGGCCTTAGAGGCTTCCACATCGCCGCCATCGATGGCCGCGCGGGCTTTTTGAACGAAGGTACGCGCCTTACCGCGATAAACCCGATTCTTCACTCGCCGCTTCTCATTTTGTTTGTTGCGCTTTATTGCAGACTTAATATTAGCCAAGGTATTCCTCCAAATAATACATCCACTATTGCGAAGGAGAATTTTACTGGATAGATGTGATTTTGTCCAGCAATTTCAGGAATTCTCTCTTACTGCCAGGGTAATGGGCGTACACCACTGGCATATTCAGATTCTTCATATTTAACCCACCGGCTGTCTTGATTGACATACATCGTCAAGCCGCCAGTCTTGGCCTGGCCGTATTTATCCCATTTAATCTCACCAATAACGCCGGCGAAATCATGGCTGCCAATATACTTAATGATTTTGGCGCGGTCAGGACCGACTGCCTTGATTGCTTCCAGAATGATCCCCGCTGAATCGTAAGCATAAGGGCCATTCTGCTCATAGGGTTCATTAGGATATTTCTCTTCATAGGCTTTGACAAACGCTCTACCCGCTTCAGTACTGTTGACATCGAATGTGCCAGAACAAAAAGCGCCCTCGCCATCAGCGCCAGCAATAGCGCCGAAGATATCCGATTGAATACCGGGGGGGCCCATGAACATCACTTTATTCAATCCCATCTGATTCGCCTGTCTGCGGATTTCTGCGCCTTCAGCCACAACGCCACCGTAATAAATGCCATCCGGGTTCAATGCTTTTACATTGCCTAAAATATCCGAGAAATCTTTTTGACCAATATAAACGCTGAAAATTCCCAGGATTTTTCCATCAATTGCTTCAATCGCAGCCTTGAATTCATTCCGATTCTTGAAGCCATAGTCCGTCGTATCATGAATGATTACCCAATTCATCCGGTTGAATTTCCTGGCATATTCAGCTGCCAGGTCATTGCTGCCTTTTGATGTGGCGATAACGCGGAAATTGTTGTCGTACTCATTGGCGTACATGATATCGCTGTGAATCGTTCCCCAAAAAATCTGCGCCATGCCGCACTTGTGGAATATATCGACCGTCGCCAGACCAACCGGGCTGTTCCAGTGTGTCGCAGCAGCAACAACATTTTTATCCGCGCACAGTTTATCGGCTACTGTCATCCCAATCGCCGGATCTGATGCATCATCTTCATATACAATTTCAATCGGGTAAGGATAATCGCCGCTGGCAAGAATTTCCTTGACTTTCATTTCAAACGAATTCATCGCCCCTATACCAACTGCGGCATTAACACCGGTCAGCGGTCCAACAAAAGCAATCCTGACTGTTTTCGGCTGGGCTGGCGTGCAGGCCGACAGGCTCAACATTACCAATAAAACACAGAGTAACAGATAAGTTATTCTCTTATGCATTCCATATTTTTGTTATATTAAAGAGGTTACAGAATACTATTGTATCAAGTTTTTGGCATTGCGACCAAGAAAATGCTCTATCGTCTATTTATGAACAGGGTTTTTAAAAGAATGATCTTTAGCCCAAAAAATGTCATCGCAGGCCGCTGGCGCTCTTCCAGCAAGCAAAACACATCTTGCAGAAGCGGCATGGCGATCTTCTGATTGGCAGGAAGATTGCTTACCTTTCGGGTATAATATCAATCGTTTAGCGTTGTGCATCTCGCATAGGCGCTCTTTCACAATGACCGCCTATGGATACAAGATCATCCATTCTTGTTAAACCCTTGTTTATAAAGCACAATTATTTGCTTTTGCATATTATTGCTTTATAATTCTTCACGCGCTAAAAATCAACAAAGTCGAAAGAAAATAAGGAGAAACCATGAAGATCTACATCACCGGGATCAGCGGCTTTTTGAGCATCAACCTCGTCCGTTACCTGCTGGAGCGGGGATATAATCAGATAGCCGGCATCGACCTGGTCGATTTCACTTACCCCGAAAGGAATCAGATCGATTTCACCCAGGGCGATATCCGGCATCCCGAGACGGTTCGCAAAAGCATGGCGGGCGCTGATATCGTCGTCCACACGGCTGCGGCGCTGCCGCTTTATTCTCCAGAAGATATCTTTTCTACCGATGTGGAAGGCACGCGCATCGTCCTGCAACAGGCCCTCGAATATGGCGTCAAACGCTTCATCCATATCTCGACAACCGCCGTTTATGGCGTACCTGATCACCACCCGCTCTATGAAACAGACCCCATGAGCGGCGTCGGGCCGTATGGCATAGCCAAAGTCAAAGCCGAGGAAGTCTGTCAGGAATATCGCGAAAAAGGTCTGAGCGTTTCTATTCTGCGTCCGAAATCCTTTGTCGGGCCGGAAAGGTTAGGCGTCTTTGCCATCTTTTACGAATGGGCCAGCGAAGGACGCAACTTTCCTATGATCGGCTCGGGTAACAACCGTTACCAGTTGCTGGACGTAGAAGATCTGTGCCAGGCAATCCTGTCTTGCATGACGCTGGACGAAACACGAGTCAATGATACCTTCAACATTGGCGCCGCCGAATTTACTACGATGAAGCAGGACTATCAGGCCGTATTGGATGAAGCCGGATTCGGAAAACGCATCATTCTTTTCCCTACTGCGCCAGTAGTCGCTGCTTTGCGGGTGCTCGAAAAACTTCACCTGTCGCCGCTTTATCCCTGGATTTACGAAACAGCCTCAACCGATTCGTTTGTATCAATCGAGAAAGCGCAAAATATCCTCAACTACTGTCCGCAACATTCCAACCAGGATGCCATGCTGCGCAACTACCGCTGGTACCTGCAGAATAAAGCGCGCCTGAGCGGAAATGGTGGTGTAACCCACCGCTTACCCTGGAAACAAAAGGCATTGAAGCTGGCAAAGGTATTCTTCTAAGAACTATCCCTCTGACAGGCTTCACAAATTCCAAAAAGGATCAAATGATTTGTTACAATATTAAAATGGTTCTTTTGTTGGAGCGCCTCGAATAACTTTCCTACATCATCATGACCGATCGTCAATATCTGACCGCATCTTTGGCAGACCAGATGATGATGAAGGCCGTCTGCAAGCAGCTCGTACACGGCTGAACCAGTACCCATATCAGAAATAGACACTTTGCCGCAATTAACCAGTCGCTCCAGGGCCCGGTAAACCGTTGATGGGTTGACCGCCGGCAGGCGCGGACGGATTTCTTCATAGATCTGAAGCGACGTCAGATGAGCATGTTCCTTTGATAATATCTCCAGAATTACCTGGTCCACTGATGAAGCACGCATTGTCTCTCCGATGTAAATTAATGATAATGCAAATCTTTGCAAAAGCAACTAATTGTCATATAATTCAAATCATTGATTCATCCCTATTTTAGCATCACTACGGAGGCATATCATGCTATTTTCACCATTTCCTTCTCCTGAACCCATGCACATTCCAGATGGGTTTTTATCTGTCATCGTTTCGATTGTATTCTGGATCATCTCGGTGGTCATGGTCGGCATTGCCCTGCGCAAATCGAGCCGCCTGTTGGGCGAGCGTGAAGTCCCCTTGATGGGCGTGTTAGCCGCAGCCATCTTTGCCGGACAGATGCTCAACTTCAGTGTGAGCGGCGGCACTTCAGGCCATTTGCTGGGCGCAGCGATTGCCACCATCCTCCTTGGCCCCTGGCCGGCGGTTCTGGTAATGACCTCGGTCGTCTCGATTCAGGCGCTCCTCTTCCAGGACGGCGGCATCCTCGCCCTGGGCGCCAATATCTTCAACATGGCAATCGTCGGCGTTTTCGTTTCTTACGCAGTCTATACCCTGCTCCAGCGCCTTTTCAAAAGCCAATCCTGGGGGATATTTGTCGCCGGCTTCATCGCCGCCTGGACTTCAATTTTCATCGCCTCGTTGGCCTGCGCCCTTGAACTGGCCCTGTCTGGCACCTCGCCGGCCAATATAGCCGTACCGGCTATGGGCGCCATTCACGCCATCATCGGCATCGGCGAGGGGTTGATCACCGCTGGCGCGCTGGCGTTCATCTTCGCCGCCCGCAAAGACCTGCTCAAAATTGGAGAGGCGAAACCGGCCAGCGATAAGAGCCTGGTCATTGGCGGCGGCGTCATCGCCCTCGTTCTGGCCGTCCTTTCGCCCCTGGCTTCCAGCCACCCGGATGGCCTGGAATGGGTCGCCGAGCAGCATGGTTTCCTCGAAACCGCCAAAGATGCCTTCTACAATATCATCCCCGATTACACCATGCCCGGCATTTCCAACTCCGCCCTGGCGACTATCATCGCCGGCATCGTCGGTGTGATCATCGTCTTCGGTGTGGCTTATGGCATCGCCCGCGCCGAAAAAGGGGCCGCAAAAAAGTAACTGCCAATAAGTCAGAGTGATCTGATCCACAACCAACCGATAAAAAACCACCCCAACACTTCATCAACAGGTGTTAAGGTGGTTTTTTATCAAGATTAAAACACCTCCATTCAATCATTCCGAAAGTTATATAATCACGGTTCTTCTTTCTTTTCTTTTTTTCGCGAAACGAAGTTACCTGCATTGACTCACATCTGTTTCTCTCATATACTTTATCTTGGCTGCCAATGATACACAGCCGCCCGGAAATTGAATTTGAGGTGAAACCATGGAATATCGCTGTCTGGCCTGGCGGGATGGCGCCCTGCGCGTCCTCGACCAGCGCCTTTTACCCCACGAAGTGAAATATATCGACTACACCAGCTACGCCGGCGTCGCCGAATCGATCCGCGATATGGTCGTGCGCGGCGCGCCGGCCATCGGCGCGGCCGCCGCCTACGGCCTTGCCGTTGCCGCCTGGCAGCATCCGGGGGACGATGCTGCCGCCCTGCGCCGGGAACTCGAAGAGGCCGCCGGGGTTCTCAAGGCCGCCCGCCCCACCGCCGTCAACCTCTTCTGGGCCGTTGACCGGGTGATGGCAAAAGTGACCGAAATGCCGTCAGTCAGCATCCGGCAAATCCGCCAGACCGTGCTTGCCGAAGCAAATGCTATCGCCGAAGAAATCGAATACACCGACCGGCAGATCGGCCTCAACGCCCTGCCCCTTATCCCCGACAATGCGGCCTTCATCCACCACTGCAACACCGGCCCGCTGGCAACCCTCGGCTACGGCACCGCCCTGGGCGTCATCCACATGGCGCACGAAAAAGGGAAAAAGGTCTTCGTCTTCGTCGATGAAACCCGCCCCCGCCTGCAAGGGGCGCGCCTCACATCGTGGGAGTTGCAGCAGATGGGCATTCCTCATGCCGTGATCGCCGACGGCGCTTCCGGCTTCGTGATGAAGTATCGCAAAGTTGATCTGGCCGTTGTCGGCTGCGACCGCGTCGCCCTCAACGGCGATACCGCCAACAAGATCGGCACCTATAACCTGGCAATCGTAGCTAAAGCCCACGGCGTCCCGTTTTACATCGTCGGGCCCACCAGCACCATCGATCTTTCCACTCCCAACGGAGACGCCATCCACATCGAAGAACGCCCTGCAGCTGAAATCACCCACATCGGAAGCGAGCAGATCACACCCGAAGGCGCCGCCGTTTTCAATCCGGCTTTCGACGTCACTCCCGCCAGTTACATCACCGCCATCATCACCGAGGCTGGCATCGCCTACCCGCCCTACGAAAAGAGCCTGCCGGAAATGGTCGCCAAAGCCAAAGCCTATTGGCAGAACCGGCGCGCTTCGGCCTCCTGATCGAAACCAGTTCATAACAGGACAGGTAAGAATCCAGCCTTACATCAATCTATGGATATCCATAATGCCAACAAACGCTTCGCTTAACCTGTCCGGTCAACGTTTCGCCGCCGTCTATACACTCGCCGGTAATCAAAAAGAAGCGCTCGCCAACGCCAGACTCATCTGTCTGGAGCAAACCGTTGAGCTATCTGCCGACCTGCTCCCTGAAGGGGATATCGCAGACCAACTCCCTGGTCGTATCGAAGATTTCAACCAGCTTGGCGAAGATAAATACCAGGCGGTCATCAGTTATGCAATTGAAACCACCGGTTTTGAACTGGTCCAGCTTTTGAACGTGCTATACGGCAACATCAGTATGAAAGCCGGCATCCGGCTGGAACACATCGACCTGCCGCCTGCCCTCCTGCAACCCTTCAAGGGGCCGCGTTTTGGCCGTTCCGGTTTACGCGAGATATTAACTGCTCCCAGCCGCCCTCTGCTGGCGACTGCCCTGAAACCAATGGGAAGCTCGCCCGCTGAACTGGCCGAGATGGCTTACCGGTTCGCCCTGGGCGGCATCGATATCATCAAAGACGACCACGGTCTGGCTGATCAACCCTTTGCACCTTTCCGTGAACGGGCAGCGCGCTGCGCCGAAGCAGTCGCCAGAGCCAATCAGCAGACCGGACACAACTGTATTTACGTACCCAACGTCACTGCGCCAACAGACCGGGTATTCGAATACGCCCGGTATGCAAAATCTGCCGGCGCCGGCGGGCTGTTGATTGCCGCAGGCCTGACCGGTTTCGACGTCCTGCGCTGCCTGGCTGAAGATGATCGGCTTTCGCTGCCGCTGATCGCCCACCCCGCTTTTCTCAGCGCCTACGCCACCCATCCAGATGGCGGCATAGCCCATGCCGTTCTGTACGGCCAGCTTCCCCGCCTGGCCGGCGCCGACGCCGTCATCTTCCCCAACCACGGCGGGCGCTTTTCATTTACCCAGCCGGATTGTGAGCAAATCGTCGAAGCCTGTGGGCTTCCAATGGGTCACCTGGCGCCCATATTCCCCATTCCCGCCGGCGGCATGACTGTCGAACGTCTGCCCGAAATGATCGAAGCCTACGGCCGCGACCTCATTCTCCTCGTCAGCGGCGACCTTTATCGACTCTCCCCCGATCTACGCCGGAACAGCCGCCGTTTCCGCGATCTGGCAGAGGGCTTTCAGGTATTTACCGAAAAATAGAAAGCAGCAAAAGACATTACTATTGAGCACAAGTTGCTACCTTGACAATAATCTCTGCGTTTGTCACTGCGAGAAGGGCGCTTTTTGCCCGACGAAGCAGTCTCAACGTCAAAATCCGAGATTGCCACGCCTCGCCATTCTGTCGAGGCTCGCAATGACATCCAGGTGGCAACTTGGATTATTTAGCACAAATCAAAGAATTGACTCAAGCGGGGTAACAGGGTATATTGAAAATGCCCCAGGTTAGCCGGATGGGCGCGGTCTCGCCAGGCGAGATCGAGGAAAGTCCGCACTCCATAGAGCATGATGCCGGGTAACACCCGGAGCGGAGAATCCCCTTAGGGGAAAATCTGCTGGAAGGGCCACAGAAACAAACCGCCCCGCTTGCGGGGTCAGGGTGAAAAGGTGGTGTAAGAGACCACCGGCGCTTATAGTAATATAAGCGGCCAGGTAACCCCCATCAGGAGCAAGGTCAAGCAGGGATAAAGCCAGCCCGTCTGGCGGGAGGCTGCTCGTCTCCTTCGAGTCCCGGGTAGATCGCTAGAGCCAGACGGCAACGTCTGGCCCAGATAGATGCTCATCCAGATGGAAACCGTCCTTCGTGGATACCCTTCCATCGGACAGAATGCGGCTTACAGGCTGGCCTGGGGTAAATTTACGACGAATAGCAGAAAAGACAGGGATATACCCATCTTTCCTGCTATTATTTATCTATTGGTTTGATAACCAATTAAAACAATCAAAAACAGGGTTTACCCTTTCTCCAGTATTCTGTTCACGTGCAAAATCTCGTGGGCAATGTGGCTGCCTGCTTCGCCGAAGAATTCCTGATAAATCGTCTGGATTGCCGGGTTATGGTGTGAAACGCGAATGTTCTGGTTGCGATCAATTTGATATAAACCGCGGATGCGCTGTTCAATGATTTCATCCCGATTGGCTGCATAAGGCTGGCCGCCGCCGTTGACACACCCACCCGGACAGGCCATGATCTCGATGATGTCATAATGCTCTTCACCGCTCTCAATTTTCTCGAGGACTTTACGGGCATTACCCAGGCCAGACACCGCCACGACCCGAATCGTGCGTCCATCCAGATCAACGGCAGCTTCCCGAATCCCGGCCAGGCCACGCACCGCGGTAAAATTGACATCTTCCAGTTCGCGTCCGGTTGTCTTCTCATAGACGGTGCGCAGGGCCGCTTCGAGGACGCCTCCCGTACCGCCAAAGATAACGCCCGCCCCGGTAGATTGTCCCAGGGGATCGTCATAATTCTCGTCCGGCATATGGCGCAAATCCACTGACCCTTCTTTGAGCATTTTTGCCAGTTCACGGGTGGTGATAACAAGATCAACATCCCGCAGCCCATAGGTTTGTTCATAGGGCAAAGCTGCCTCATACTTTTTAGCAATGCAGGGCATCACAGAAACCACAACGATATCTTTTGGATCGATTCCCATCTTTTTGGCATAATAGGTTTTAATAACTCCGCCCACCATCTGCTGAGGCGACTTGCAGGTCGAAGCCATATAGCGCAGATTTGGGAAATGATAATCGAGGAAATTGATCCAGCCTGGGCAGCATGAAGTCAGAATGGGCAGGTTTTCGTTCTTCTTCAGGCGTTCCATGATCTCCTTGCTCTCTTCCACCACGGTCAGGTCAGCGCCAAAGGTGGTGTCAAAGACGGCATCGAACCCGATTCGCCTTAAACCGGCGGCAAGTTTACCGTTCACCGGCTGACCGGCAGGCAAGCCGAATTCTTCGCCAATAGCCACGCGTACAGCAGGGGCAACCTGTACGATCACTTTCTTCTTGGGGTTAAATAAAGCCGACCAGGTTTCAGGAATATAACCCACGCCGGTCAGAGCGCCGGTGGGGCAAACGGATACACACTGTCCACAGTAAGTACAATTCGATTGGCTAACCGGTTTCATCTCAGCCGGAGCCACAACGGTATTAAATCCACGCCCGAAGGCAGTCAGCGCGCCGACTGTCTGCACTTCATTGCACATCGTCTCGCAGCGCCGGCACATGATACATTTATTGGGGTCACGCTTGAGCGCGCCGCTGGATTTATCAATGGGATGCGTCGAACGCTCCCCTTTATAACGCTGGGTATTGATGCCAAATTCCCAGACCAGTTTCTGCAACTCACAATCAGTCGATTTTGCACAGATCAGACAGTCAAACGGATGATTGGAAATAATCAGTTCCAGATTCTTGCGGCGTGAAGAGAGAACACGTTTGGAGTTTGTGGTAACTTTCATTCCTTCTGAAACCGGCGTGGCGCAGGAAGGGGCCAGATTGCGCCGTCCTTCCACTTCCACAACACAGATGCGGCAGGAAGCCACCGAGTTTACATAACTCGCCTTTTCCAGTTTTAAGTAGCATAATGTCGGGATATCCAGATTGATTTTTCGCGCTGCTTCCAGAATAGTTGTCCCTTCAGCAACAGATACGGGTTGTCCATTGATAGTCAGATTAATCATTTCCGCTCTCCTTAATTCCGCACAATCGCCGAGAATTTACAACGCGTCATACACACGCCGCACTTGATGCATTTCGATTGGTCAATGACATGCACCTGCTTTACCGAACCACTGATGGCGCCAACCGGGCAGCCTCGCATACACGATGTACAACCAATACACTTTTCCGGCAAAATTTCATATTTAAGTAGTTTCTGACAAACACCAGCTCTACAACGTTTCTCTTTTACATGTTCTTCGTACTCATCCATAAAGTACTTCAAAGTGGACAACACCGGGTTAGGCGCAGATTGACCCAAACCGCATAATGAAGTATCAATTATCGTTTCAGCGAGAGCTTTCAGTTCGACCAAATCCTCTTCTGTGCCGCGGCCTTCAGTAATTGCGGTGAGTATTTCCAGCATGCGTTTATTCCCAATCCGGCATGGCGCGCAGCGGCCGCACGATTCTTCAACAATAAACTCCATATAAAAACGGGCGAGATTGACCATACAATCCTGGTCGCTCATGATGATCATTCCACCAGATCCCATCATCGAACCGATAGACAAAAGCGACTCATAATCTATGGGCGCATCGAGAAACTGGCCTGGAATGCAGCCCCCTGAAGGGCCGCCAGTTTGAGCAGCCTTGAATGAGCCGCCATTCTTAATTCCACCACCAATATCATAGATAATCTCCCTCAGAGTAGTACCCATAGGCACTTCAACCAGGCCAACATTATTCACTTTACCGGCCAGGGCAAAAACTTTGGTTCCCTTTGAGGTTTTGGTGCCAAACGAGCTAAACCAATCGGCGCCGCGCTGGTAAACTACCGGAACATTGGCTAGTGTTTCAACATTGTTCACGATACTGGGTCGCGCCCATAAACCATTCTGAGCAGGGAAAGGTGGTTTTGTGGTTGGCTCGCCGCGCCGGCCCTCAACTGAGTGAATCAAAGCCGTTTCTTCTCCACAGACGAATGCGCCGGCCCCCAAACGAATATCGATATTGAAATCGAAACCGGTTTGCAAAATATTCTTCCCCAGCATTCCAAATTCACGCGCCTGCTGCAAGGCAATTTGCAGACGCTTCACCGCCAACGGATATTCTGCCCGAATATAAACATATCCCTGGTGAGCGCCGATGGCATAGGCAGCGATTGCCATTCCTTCAATCACGCTATGCGAGTCGCCCTCCATAATGGAACGATCCATAAAAGCGCCAGGGTCGCCTTCGTCGGCATTACAGATGACAAATTTCTCCGCGTTCTCGTAGGATCTGGCAAATTCCCATTTCTTTCCAGTGGGAAAACCCGCTCCACCACGTCCACGTAAACCCGATTTTTTCATCTCCTCGATCACCTGATCGGGTGTCATCGTCGTCAGCACACGAGCCAGTGACTGGTAACCTCCGGCGGCAATATATTCCTCGATCTTTTCAGGATTGATCAATCCACAATTTCTTAACGCTACACGCCGTTGCAACCGATAAAAATTGATTTCATCGGCGTTTTCGATTTTCTGTTTCGAAGCCGGATCTTCATATAATAAACGGGTAACCTTTTCCCCTTTGAGAATATGTTGCTCAAATAGCTCAGCCACATCTTCAGGTTTTACCTGAACGTAAAAGACGTCATCAGGGAAAATTTTGACGATCGGACCCTTTTCGCAAAAACCAAAGCAGCCAGAAATGGATGCCTGGACACGTTCATCCAGGCCATACTCATGGATCAATCGCTGAAATTCTGCGACGATCTTCTCACTCTGAGAAGCCTGGCAGCCTGTACCCCCACAAACCAGAATCATTTGTGCGTGGTCTTTTATTTCCCCGCCAAGGCGAATGTTTAAAAGGTTTTTAAACTGGTTGTAAGCCTCTGTTAATTGCACAGGCGTTTTAATCTCAGGCATGGACGGCCTCCTCAACGTTCGTCGTGTTTTCTTCTATGACATACCGCTCGATGATATCGTGCACGTCACTGACCTTCACCTTTCCAAACACTCGCCGGTTGATGGTTACAACCGGCGCCAGGCCGCAAGCCCCTACGCAGCGCAGGCTGTCAATCGAAAACTTGCCATCAGAAGTCACTCCGCCAGCCTTGATACCCAGGATTCGCTCGAATTCCTGCAATACTTTCTCGGCGCCATTGACATAACAGGCCGTACCCATGCAAACACTGACTTGAATTTTCCCTTTGGGCGTTGTGGTAAAGAAGTTATAGAAACTGATTACACCCGAAACTTCGGCATGAGAAATGTTATATTTCTGAGCAATATGAATCTGAACTTCTTCGGGCAAATAGCCAAAAATCTGTTGTGCATGATGCAAGGTCATAATCAAGGTATCTTTGCGCCGTGGGTTTGCCGGATCAATTTTTAGTGTTTCGATATATTCATCTAATTCAGCAAATTGTTTATTGCTGTGTTGACAACAAGGTGAATGGTTGGGGGTCATTGAAATAGAATCTCCTTTTCTAAAATCAAATAATGCCGTCTGGCGTTTTCACGGCAGAAAATTCAACCGTTTCCCGTGAAAGATGGGACTGCCAGGTAAAATTGCCAGGGGAGCGGAAATGAAAAACGGACTGCTGAAAACATTCTACCGGCATCTGAATTGCTTCAGTCAAACATGGCCGTTGAAAATAAATCACCTGGTGGGCTATCAGAGGCGCTTCATCGCGGATATGGGTAATAAACAATAAAGTCATTGTCGGATTGGTCTGCAACAGATAACTGACAATTGCCTGTTTCGAATCTGCTCCAATAGACTGGAAAGGTTCATCCATCATCACAAAACGCGGGTTTCCCAGCAAGCCACGAATCAGGGACACTTTTTGCTTCATCCCGCCTGATAATTGATGGGGATAATAATTTCTGAATGAAGAAAGTTCACATACTTCAAGCCACTCATTGAATCTCCGACGAATGTCTGAATCAACCACTTGCCGCCGGGCTTTAAACGGTAAACAGATATTTTCTTCTACCGTCAAAAACGGGAAAAGACGGGGTTCTTGAAAAATAGTGACCGGCTCTTCCTCCCGCAAAAAGTAATTGCCGCTCGTCGGTAACTCAAGGCCAGCCAGTATCCGGATCAGGGTGGTCTTTCCTGCGCCCGAAGGAGCGAATAACGCGATTCGTTCGCCGCGATGCACGACCATGGATAAATTTTGAATGACCTGATGCTGACTAAAACTTTTACTCAAATTTTCAACTTTCAAAATGATCTCGGCATTCATACAAATTACTCGGCATAAAAGTATTTCTTTAAAAACACTGAGAAGACAAACGACTGTAAAGCCTGAACAATCAGGGTGAAAACCAGCAGGAGGAGCAGGTAAAAAAACACTTCTTGCATGTCCAGAAAAATTCGGGCGTTATTCAATAAATAACCCAGGCCATCCTGCGCGCCAATAAATTCACCCAAAACGACGACCTTGATTGCCAGACCCAAACCCAGGCTGAGATTGCTTTGCAAAACAGGAACGAGAGCAGGCAAATAAACCAGCGAAAAGATCATCGCTTTCCTGGACTTGATCGTTTTCAGATACTCTTCCAGGCGTTGATTTTTCTTATAAAGTCCGTTGAATGTATTTACTGCCAGGGTGGGCAGCACCATGAAAGCGATAAGCAAAATGGGCGTTGCGCTGCCAATACCACAAACCAGAAGAAAAATGACACACAAAACCGTTCCGGGCAGCACCTGAAGCGCCATCATCAGCGAGTTGAGCTGCCCGCCCCATTTTTTTATAAAAGCCAGCAACCCCAATAATGTTCCGACAATAAAGGAGACGCTGAAACCAATCAATACCCGATATAGCGTAATAACCAGGTGCTGGAACAGGTTCGGCGGTAAAGAAGCGGATGTATTTGTCAGCACTTCCCAGGGGGAAGGGAAGATAAAGGCAGGATAAAAAACTGACGTCACAGCCCAAGCCGCCAGGACAAGCCCTGACCCAACAACCTCATTTCTCAGAGATGTAAAATAACTGAGCGTAGTTTTCATCTAAAGGCTTCCCAACCACCTGGTAATAATTTTCGACCGCCTGCTGCATCTCGGAGCCTGTGTACAATTGATATTGGGTGCGTTCAAGCGCTTTCTGTAATACCGCTTGGGGCAGTTTATATCGATCTTTAACCCGATTGATTGCTGATGCAGGGTCGCTTTGCACCTGGGCGATGGCGCGCTCCAGAACAGCATTGAAAGAAGAAATCTCTGCGGCATGATTTTCAATCCAGGTCGGATTGGCAAAAGCGCCAACTTGCGGATATCCTGTATCGCCAGGGCGATTCTCATTCCACAAATCATATAAGCTGAACGATATATAAATATTGGGCTGGTCTTCTATCAAAGAGACATTCGGTTCGGGTAAAATCACGGCTTTGGCTTTTCCCTGTTTGAGCAAAGCAATGGACGAATCAAACGGGGAATAAACCGGAGTTATATCAACCGACCATTTCAATCCCTCACGGGCCGCCAGATATTGGCTGACTTCCTCAATGGGTGAACCGGCAAACGGGATATAAATCTGTTCGCCTTTCAAGTCTGCAAAACTATTAATCGTTTCGCCATAAGAAACCAGATATGATAATCCACTGACACAGGTATTGACCATCTGGAGTGGAATTTTATTTCGATACAGATCCACGCCAACCGAAAGGCCGGTAACCAGAACAGAGATTTCACCGCGAGCAAAGAGGGTATTTGCCTGCTCCTGGTTGTTGTATAAAACCAGGTCAACATTTCCCAACTCTTCAGCAGCCAGAATAACCGGAATGGATGAAGTGGAAGCTGGAGTATAAAGCGTCCACTTTTCAGGACCCGCTGCCAAACTATTCACGGCTGGTTTTGATTTACTGACAACCGAAATAGAACACCCTGCCAGTACCAGCGCAATGATCAAAAGAATAAAAACCAGCTTTCGTGAGTAATTCATCGTTCACCAGTAAGAAAAATAGGGCCAAGTATGCCAAATAAAGATTAGAAGAACTTCTGAACAATCATCAAAAACAGATCACTCTCTGAAATGACGCCCACCAGGTTTTTACGGTCATCAATTACCGGCAGGCAATGCACTTTGCGTTCAAGCATCAAGCGTGCAGCATCAATGATAAGTGAATCGGGAGCAGTAGAAATAATTGACCGGGTCATCACCTTTTCAACCGGTTGAATCAATATCTTGAGCGACAGTTCCTGGTTATGTCGTGACGCCAAGCGGGAAGGATCGCTGCTCATTAAATCCGTTCGGGTAACCACACCAACCATCTGCCCATCATGAATTACTGGCAGAAAGCGAATCCGTTTAGTGCCCATCAGGCGATGCGCTTCCAACAAACTTGTGTCTTCATCAATTGTCACAACTTCATCCGTCATATAATGGCTGACCGGAATACGCTTTTTAAGACCAGGGTATTCAGCAATAATAAATCGCATCAAATCGGAATTGGTGAGAATTCCGATCATTTTGTCGTCTTCCATCACTGGAAGCGCAGTGATCTTATTTTCCAACATAATGCGAGCAGCTTTAGGAATTAAAGAGGATGGTGTTACAGTTATCGGCTTCAGCGTCATAATTTCGCCAACAGTGACCTTATCGGGAGCTACATTGCTGTATAGTGTGCTGGCATCAAGTTGAGAGAGGTCAAGGCGAAGCAGGCCTCTGCGGGTAACAATCCCGATCAGATTGCCATTCTCCACCACCGGTATCGCTCGAATTTTTCGCTCATTCATAATCCTGCGAGCTTCTGTCAGACTGGTTTCAGGCGTTACGGTCACAACCGGAGAACTCATCCAATTCTTTACGGTTCCTTTGATCATGTTTTTATCTCCAAATCAAATTATCTAGAAGTCATTTCAAAAATCGATTGACTGACCATAAGATCAGAGCGACCAAACAA
>CAZDAW010000055.1:0-20684 GCA_964503685.1 uncultured Anaerolineaceae bacterium
GCATCAAAGAAAAAACAATTAGGAAGATCACCGCCGGAGCAACGAATATCATCCCCCAAAATGCTTTAGAATTAATCCGCTTGCCGCTTTTAACAGCAGGTGGGGTGAACTCAGGTTGAATCGGCTTGTCGGCCATTTCAACATTCATTTTGCACCTCACAATTTATTTAAAGAGGCAGGAGGGCGGGCTGAACTGCACTCCTGCCAGTATTCTAAAAAATTTATTGGTTCTCGCCCAAAATACGTTTAGCTTCTTCTGCTGCTGTCTTTAATGCATCTTCAGGTGTCTTCTTGCCATACCAGGCTGCTTCAATCTCAGTCTGTAATGTAGTCTTGATTTCCTGGCCGCCAGCAAAGACGGGTTCTGGCTTGGATGTAGCAGTAGAGGCTACGTAAGCAGTCATGAATTCATCGCCCAAACGATCCTTGAGGGCTGCCTGATCGGAAGTACGGCTTGGAATGACTCCCAGTGCAGAAGTCAGGTAATCTCCCATCGGAGAAGCTTGTCCTTCAGCAGCGGGGGTATTCAGCCATTTAACCAATTTCCAGGCCTCATCCCGGTTAGGACTGCCATTATCCACCCCCCACAGCCAGTTGTATTGCAGAGCAACAGGAGTTCCGTTGGACGGAATTTGAGCCACGCCAACATTCTCGTAACCATCAGCAAATGAAGTCTGCAATGTGGAGCGGAACCAGTTCGCCATGATGATCATGGCAGCCTTTCCGTTGACAAAATCATTGTAGCTGCCGATAGCCGGATCAATACATTTCTGGTTGATCATGTCGGTGTAGAACTTCGTAACAGCCAAACCTTCGGGGCTATCGAACAAAACGGATTTATTGTCATCTGAAATATATTGGCCGCCTTGTGACCAGAGCAGCGACAGGAAAGGATGTACCACACCAGAGTCCCATCCGGGCATTACGGCCATACCAGCGACCTCAATCTTACCGCCTGAAGATTTTGTCAACTTGCAGGTGTATTCCTTGAGTTCATCCAGAGTGGCTGGGGGTTTATCATAGCCCGCTTCTTTAAACATCTTCTTGTTGTAAACCAGTTGGTAAGTGTCGATCTCAGTTGGGTAGCCCCAAATCGTATCAGCGAATGTCACGGCTTGAATGGAACCGGGGGTATAGCTAGCCTTAATATCCTCAATTACATCTGCCGGAGGAACCGCCAGCATACCGCCTTGAGCAAAATCGGGCATCCATAAGTTATAGAAATGGTAAATATCCGGGCTGATGCCGGCCGCGCGTGCTGTTGTGATCTTGGGCAACAATTGGTCAAACGTAACCGCCTGATACTCAATGGTCACATTGGGATTGAGCTTCATGTACTCATCCAACTTGGCTTGCATTGGCTTCAATAAAGATTCCTCGCCCCAGTGTGTCAGGATGGTGAGCTTAACTGGTTTCGGCGCTTCAGTTACTTGCACTTCCACGACCTTAGTAGATTCGACTATTGTCGTTTTTTCGATTACCTGTGGCGTCGCAGATGGACCGCAAGCAGCGCTCATAACCATTACAGATAGAACTACCAGATACAAAACAACTCGCAGTTTTTTCATATCTCTCTCTCCTACCAATTTGTCAGATTTTGATTAATTGTGCGTTATTCTTTTTTACAAAACCTTTTTTATCTATTTCGATACTCACCTCCAATATTTATTTTTTTAATGTGTATAACGAAGAATGGCTCCATAGGCTGCCCCCAACAAGCCAGCTTTTGATCCAAGTTGAGATGTTACAATATTTATTGATTGAACCGATACGGGCTGAGCAAAGCGCTCTGCTGTCTGCTGGATCCTGGGCAATAAGAATTCACAATGCGTTCCCAGTCCACCACCAAGGATGATGATTTCTGGATTTACAAGGCTGATGACATTAGCTATGCCCAAACCGACCCAATCTGCCCATTGATTTACCACCTGGAAGGCAAATGTATCACCCATACGGGCAGCTTCAAAAATATGTTTGGCTGTCAAATTTCCCGATTGATCGATTACATATAAACTGGATTCAGGGTGGGCGCCAATCAATGTACTGGCATACAAGGCCAACCCGGGTCCAGCAGCCAATGCTTCCCAATAGCCCAAATCGCGGCTTCGTCCTTCGCCAGCCTCAACGTTTGTAGTTAATGCAAACCAACCCGCGGCCCCTGCAAGGCGGTTACGTCCACGAATCAGCTTATCATCCAGAATCATTCCCCCGCCAATCCCTGTGCCAATAATGATATCCACCAGGTAATGAAAACCACGGCCTGCTCCACTCCACCATTCGCCCAGCACAGCAGTATGCCCATCATATTCTATATATACTGGGAGACTCCATTCCTTCTGCAGAGCGGAACGTAAATCAATATTTCGCCACCCTGATAAATTAGGTGCCCAAATTACTAAATCAGTCTCTTGCTCAAGAACTGCAGGTATGCCCACGCCTACGCATTGAATGGCATGCCACTCCAATCCATTTTCGTGGACTAAAACCCTGGCCATACGATTAATTTGCTCGATTGCATCTTGAGGGCCGCTTTGGCAGGTCTTCTCCTGAACGGAACACATGATTTGACCAGAGCGATCAACCAAGGCAAGAGCGGTTTTTGTCCCTCCGATGTCAACAGCTAACACTACATCAACTGTTCGCGCCATCTCAGGATTTTCCCAAGGAAGAGGTCAAACGCTGTCGACCAATGTATAGCGCGACCCCCTTACTGCGGTAAGCCGTTCGGACGCTCTCTACCACTGCGAAGGATTCAGTAAACGTCAGACCTCGCACAACCAAAAGCGGGTCATTTGCTTTGAGATTTAGAAGACGCGCCTCCTCTGAAGAAGCTGCCATAGCTTCAATCTCCGCCTCGGTCCACGCTGGGCGGACGTAATATTTCTCGATGAGCACCTTAAACAAAGATTTGTTATTCAAATCCTCTTTTTCCAATCCCGGAAACATCTGCGCAGGCATATAGGAAGATTGTATGGCTACAGGTTGGCCATCGGCGCAACGGAGACGAACCAGATGAAAAGCGTAGTCTGTTGGTCCAATTTTTAATGTCGACTGAAGTTTTTCATCTACACAAATCAATTCCTGAACCAAAACGCGGGAAGTGGGTTGCATACCACGCGAAAGCATATCTTCAGTAAAACTGGTGAAACCCAGAACGCCGCGCATTTTTGGCTCTGCGATGAAGGTGCCGCGCCCCTGTTCGCGATAGACCAGGCCACTCTCTAAAAGCGCCTCAATTGCCTGCCGGGCTGTAATACGGCTGACGTTAAGCGCCTGCGCCAAATCGCGCTCGGAAATCAAACGCTCGCCTGGTTTCAGTTCGCCAGATTCAATCTGGCTGACCAGACGTTCAAAAAGTTGTAAATAGAGGGGAATATAACTCCCCTTATCCAGGGGTTGGAGGTTCATAAGTAACCTGTCCGATAGTTTTGTGGTTATATGGTTATAACCATATTACCACAAAGTTTTGGTAAAGGCAATAAGCATTTTGAAAAAAACTGTTATTTTCAGCAAAAAGAGGGAGGGTTACTCAGGATTGGCGGTTTTTGTTGTAATGCTTCTTTCCATCGTTTCGACGTTAGGAGTCGTCGCTGAACTACCTGCGCTGGTTGCAATCACTTCTGCGCCCTGGTGCACGATTCTGCTGTCGAAAATTGTTGCTAATATAACAATAGGGTTGTATAATTATCAATTATTAGACGACTTTCAAATGGTCGCTCGACGTGGCAGCCGGTTGCTGCTATCATCGTAGAGATGCAGTCTGTATTGGAAAAATTGCTCTAGGAGGAAATAATATGGAGGAACAGACAGACAAGTTGCGCACGCGTACTAAAGTGTTTTATGGCATTGGCGATCTCGGCAATGCCGTGGTCAACTCGGCGATCCAATTTTTCCTGATGAAATTTTACACCGACGCGGCGCTGGTTCTCCCGGCGCTGGCCGGCAATGCCCTGCTGGTTGGCAAGATATGGGATGCGGTTAATGACCCGCTCTTTGGCTGGATCACCGACCGGACGAAATCTCGTTTTGGAAAGCGGCGCGTTTTCATGATTTTTGGCGCTCTCCCCCTGGCAATTGCGATTGCCCTGTTATGGTTTGTACCGACAGAAGACCGGTTCTGGACATTCGTCTGGATAGCGGCCACCTTCCTTCTGTTTGATACGATCTGGACGCTGACCAATGTCCCATATTATGCCCTGACTTCGGAGCTGACTGATGATTACGACGAACGTTCCAGCCTGACAACCTACCGTATGGCGATGGCCGTACCGGCATATCTGGTGGGCGCGGCGCTGACACCGGCCATCGTCGGATTGTTTGCCCTCCAGCGCACAGGTTACGCCTTCATCGGAATCGCTTACGGTATTCTGGCCGGGCTTGCGTTGATCATCTCCGCGATGGGCATCCGCGAGCGCACAAAAGTGTCGCTCGCCAAACCAGAACCATCGCCGTTTAAATCTCTGCTCACGGCATTGAAGAATAAACCGTTCGTTCAGTTATGCGGGATATATCTCGTAATCAACATCTCCTTTGCTTTCATCAAAATTCTCATGGCTTATTACATCGAATACCAGTTATTGATGAAAGAGCAAACCTCACTGGTGATGGGTTTGATGCTTATTTGCGTGACGATTTCGCTGCCCTTTTGGCAATGGGTCAGCCGCAAGATGGACAAAGGCCCAGCCTATGCTCTGGGAATGCTGGCCGGCGGCCTGGCAATCACCTTTACTTTCTTTCTGCCGCACCAGCCTACCGGCCTGATCTACCTGGTCGCGGTGTTGGCCGGTTTCGGCTTTTCGTCGCAATGGATATTCCCTTGGGCCATGGTAGCAGACGTGGCCGACTATGACCGGGCGGAAACAGGCCAGCAGCGCAGCGGCATGTATTACGGTGTGTGGGGATTAGCCACCAAGCTCTCTGAGGCGCTGGCGCTGGCTGCCGTTGGCTGGATTTTGACCGGCTTTGGCTATGTGCCAAATGTCGAGCAGACGCCCCACGCCCTGTTAGGCATCCGACTCTTCTTTGGCCTGATCCCGGCAGTGTTCATTCTGGGTTCCCTGCCGTTACTCTTCAGGTACCCGATCACACGCAAGAGTCATGCTGTAATCCGCGCCAAACTGGATGCCATGGACATAGCAGCCAAAGCTGATCATGAAGGTGAAGCATGAACCCAATTCGTGTTGCAATTGTTGGTTGTGGCCGTATTTCCGATCTGCATCAGATGGGTTACCGTGACTGCACTGATGCCAGAATCATTGCAGTGTGTGATACCAATAAATCCCTTGCTCGCAAGAAAGCAAAAGAATGGGGAGTAGAAAAAGTCTATACAGACTACAGTCAGGTTCTGGAAGACAGGGACGTGGATATGGTGGAACTGCTGACACCCCATAACCTGCACTGCACAATGACCGTGCAGGCTGCCCGCGCTGGAAAACATATCTCCGTTCAGAAGCCGATGGCGCTCTCGGCTGCCGAAGCGGACGAGATGATCGCAGCAGCGGAGAAAACCGGTGTACTCCTGCGAGTCTACGAAACTTTTGTTTATTATGCGCCGGCCGTCCAGGCCAGAGCAATGATTGAAGCCGGCGAGATTGGCGATGTTCAGGCTATACGTATGCATGTCAACAGCGGCACATCGGATTCATCCTGGAAGGTGCCTCTTTCAGCCTGGCTTTGGCGTTTCAACGAGAAAGAATGCGGCGGTGGGCCGTTGGTCTTCGATCACGGTTATCATTTATTCTCACTGGGCTACTACCTGGGCGGACCGGTAGAAAAGGTCTTCGCCTGGATCGACCATACACCTGTCAAGGAAGCAGGCGGTATCGTCAAGATCGATGCTCCCGCAATGATCATGTTCCAATATAAGGCAAAGCACCGCTATGGCCAGTTGGATATTGAGCATACACCAAAGATGCGCATCTACTCAGATTATTACGCTGATGACGACCGCATTGAAGTAATTGGCGAAAAAGGTATCCTTTTCATCAACCGTTACACCACCCGAACGGTGGACCTGCCCGAACTTATGCTCTTCAAAGACGGCAAGACGACAGCGGTGCCGATTGAAGGCGTGGAATGGCACGACAGCTTCATCGCCGCCACCCAGGATTTCATTAAAAAATTAAAGAGCGGCGGTCAACCTCGTTTGGACGGCCCGACTGGCAAGGCAGTGCTGCAATTCACTCTGGCGGCTCTCCAATCCGCCGCTATCGGGCGCGAAGTTCGTCCTGACGAGGTGGGTTAGTCAGTCCCCCTTATTCACCTATACACCTCTTTGAGACCTTCGGCGCTTTCAAACGGGTGAACAAAAACAGGCGTTTGCGCGTTCGTTATACTCGCAGACGCCGTTTTATTTTTTTATTGAGGATGATTCAACAAATTTATCCGTGGAAGAGAACACGGCGAGATGGCAAAAGCCGAATCAATCTCCTGCTAAAATTCTTTGCGCTACCTTTTGAGCGCCAGTCATCACATTCAGCACACCGCCGCCGCTCTCGCTTTGAGCGCCGATGAACCACAACCCGGCAACAGGTGTTTTGTGGGCAGGCGGCTTGTTGCCTATCACCGGCGGTATGCCGCCGAACGAGTGATGCGTCTGATGTGTTCGCTGGCGAAATTCCTCCGGCGTAAGAATCAGGCGAGTCAGTGTTCGCTCGCGTAGCCCTGGGATGTGAACTTCAGCCTCCGCGACGAGTTTATCAGCTAATTCTTCTTTCCGGCTGGCCCATGTCCCCTCTGCAAGCCAGTTGGGTGCGATAGTGTAGATGGTCACGGCATACTTCCCGGCAGGAGCCAGCGACGGCGAATGTAGAGAAGGCGTATAGATCAGGAAGCCTTCCTTGCCTTCATGATAATATCCGGTACGCAGGCGTTGTACAGCGCCTTCCAGGTCATCAGTTTTGTAGTAATAACACAGAGCGGCAGGCTGGTATGGAGTGGGGTCAAAGTCAATTCCCAGTTGCACCATCAATACCGATTCCATTAACTGGTTAGATTCGATCTGCCGGATTAACGCTTCGGGCAGGTGTTCACGCCCAACCAGGTCAAAGAACACCTCCTTCATCCCGCCAGAGGCAAGTACCAGATCGGCTGCTTCGATGCGCCCATCAGTCAATTCGACGCCGGTCGCCTTACCATTCTCAATTACGATGCGCTTAACTGTGCTGTTCGTCAGCACCTTGCCATTGTTACCCAGCACCACTCCCATCACCGCGTCCACCAGCGATTGGCAACCATTAATAATGTAGGAGTAAGCAACCTGAGCGCTCTGCGTTCCAGGATAAGTTGGGATGCGCTTGTCAAAAGCCGTCTCGAGATGAATCGATGGTACCCCCAGAGCAGGAAATTCACTGGGGGCCGTGACGAAATCAGCCAAAATGCCCAGAAAGAAAGTTTTCAGAACAGGCGACTGGAAATAATAATCCATCAACTGTCCACTGTTCCAATTGACTTTATTTTTGACTGCCTGAAAAGCCGCCAGCATACGTAATTTGAGCCAGAGAGCAGATAAGCCGTGAGCGCTCTCCGCCCGACGAGAAAGCGACATCAAGGCAATCATCCTGTCGTAAAAACGATAATAACGGTCGAGTGCTTCGCTTTCGGCAGGGAATAGTTCCTTCAACCGGTCGCGCCGCCAGTACGGGCCGGCGTACACTTCCGGTTTCCACAGAGTGAACCCGGGCATGGACAGGCCCCGATCCTCGCGCACAGATATGACCTGCTTGCTGACATCCAACTCTTCCAGGATGAGGCGCCCTTTGTCTCCAGGGGCGAAACCTTCCAATAAGAGCGGCCCGATATCCCAGCCGAAACCATCCTGCCGGACGGTGGCAGTCACCCCACCGGGTGCAGCGAATTGCTCAAAAACCGTAACGTTATGCCCTGCCCTGGCGAGATACGCCCCCGCTGTAAGTCCAGACATTCCAGACCCGATGACGACAATCTTCATAGAGCATCCACCTTCTGAACCGGTTTTTTTAATACAAATTTTAACGATCCAGAACAGACGTTTTTGTTAATGAGTCGGGTAAACGATGGTATTTATGAAAAATGAAGCCGATGCCAACAATTTAGCGTTTGCGAGCGAGAACGCGTTTCACTGCCTTTACAATGTCATCCACAGCCAGACCGCACGCATCCATCAGACTCTCCGTATCCATACCGGTTTTGGCGAACGAATCGCTCAAACCAACAGCCTCCATCGGCGCCGGATAACTGACGGATAATGCTTCGGCAACCGCGCCAGCCAGTCCGCCCACAATGGAATGCTCTTCGGCAGTGACAATCGCTCCTGTTTCTTCAGCGGCTCTGGCAAGAAGCTCCTTATCAATAGGCTTGATCGTAGACATCGCGATTAACCGGACGTCAATATTTTCATCTGCTAAAATTTCAGCAGCAACCTGGCAGCGCGCCGCCATACTGCCGGTTCCCACCAGAGTCACGTCAGATCCATTCCGCAGGATTACACCTTTACCAATTTGCGGCGTAAAATCCGCTTCGAAAACGTCGCCAACTGACGCCCGACTGATGCGCATGTAAACCGGTCCAGAGAATTCGGCGATCACCTTGACCATTCTGGCAACCTCGACATTATCTGCCGGAGAAATCACGGTTAAATTAGGAATAGAACGCATGACCGCTACATCATTAACAGCAAAATGGGTAGGCCCATCTTTATAATCTGAAATTCCTGCGTATCCCCCGATAAGTTTTACATTGGCGCCGGCATAACCCACGCAGGTGCGAATCTGTTCACAGGCGCGCAGAGTCAGCAATGCCGCGAAAGTATTAACGAACGGGATTTTACCTGCCAGCGCCATTCCCACGGCTACATCCACCATTGAGGCTTCGGTAACACCCACATTATAGAAGCGCTCCGGGAACCGTTTGGCAAAGTGAGAGGTAAGCGTCGATGAAGAGACATCCGCATCCAATACCACCACATCAGGGTTGAGCGCCCCATATTCGGCCAGGGCTAAACCATACGCCTGGCGGTGAGATGCCTCTGCTAAATGAAGAGAATGTTTACTCACAGGACGCCTCCCAATTCCAGGCGGGCGGCCTTATATTGGTCTTGAGATGGCACCGCTCCATGCCAGTGTGAAGAATTTTCCATGAAAGAAACTCCCTTGCCTTTGGTGGTATGCGCCAATATTACAGCGGGTTTGCTGTGAATCTCCAGGGCTGTATCCAACGCATCCAGCACTTGGCGGATGTTATGCCCATTGATTTCGATAACCTGAAAACCAAAAGCTCTCCATTTCTCATCGATCGGTTCCAGAGGCATAATAGCACTTCCGGTTCCATCCAATTGGACATTGTTAAAATCCATTATGACCGTCATCTCAGTGATGCCAAATTTTGCGGCGGTCATAGCGCCTTCCCAGGCGACCCCTGATTGCATATCGCCTTCACCGACAAGAACATAGGTATGAAAACGAGGGCCGCCAAGACGCTGCGCCAGCGATAAACCGACCCCAATCGAAATACCATGCCCCAAAAACCCGGATGACATATCTACACCGGGTGTTTTGATCCGATCCGGATGCCCCTGCAAATGAGAGTCGAGATGCCCCCAGGTTTCCAGGTCCGAAACAGGGAAAAATCCGCGCTGAGATAAAGTCGAATAGAGGGCAGCGGCGGCATGCCCCTTACTTAAAATAAAACGGTCGCGCTCGTTCCAGTCTGGCCGCGAAGGGTCGATCTTTAATTGATGGAAATATAAACATGCCAGAATTTCTGCACATGAGAAAGACCCTCCCGGATGACCGGCCTGCCGGCGGTAAACCATATCCAATACATCCAGACGGATCTGGCGCGCCCTTTCGTGTAAATCGTTGACTAACATTTCACTATGCTCGTGAAGCATATAACCTCCTGGAAAAATCGGTATGTTTACAAATGGGCATACCGTTGATACAAAGCCTCTTTTAGATCAGGATCGCCAGTTTCATCCTCCAATATCAAATCCCTGATACCGGGGTATTGTAAAACAGGGTTTAAAATTTCACCGGACAGCCTGGCAATGATCTCAGCCATAGATTGATGTGTCAATTCCGAAATATCTTTCAGTATCTGGCGAGATTTCGCTTGAGGTTCACTTCTGTGAGGGGGATAGCCCTGTCCGGGTTTCACGCTGAAATAGCGCTCGAAGATAAATTTCAGGTTCTCATTGGCAGCCCAGCCATATCCTTGATTCAATGCAAGAGAAATGCAATTGCCTGCGTTAATTTGAGCAAACAGCCATGCATCCAGGTCGGTCAGAATATGGCCGCAAAAGACGCCGGGGTATTGCATGACAGAATTCATGAAGCCCTGCCCGGTACCGCAGCCACCTACCACGAGGTCAACTCGCTTGAGGTTAAGTAAGATGGCAGCAAGCAGCCCGGTATGGATATATTGCAATTCGGGTTTTTCTCCACTTTTCCGCATTCCCACATTGAAAATCTCATGACCATATCCATCGAGAGCTTCTAGAATATCAGCATTTCGGTCGGCTGCACTGGTCTCGTTAATCACGGCAATTTTCATTTCCAAAGCTCCTTTTCTGGAAGATCACAACCCAATTTCATGGCGCAGCTTTTGAGTATTCGCGGTCCAGTTGCCCACATTCCAGCGCCCATAAACACCCAATCCGCCCAATTCGTTCGGCCCATAATAGACAGGAACGTGTATCAAAGATAAACCCGTATACGCTTTAGCCTGATCGAGCGCTTTCAACAATGATTCGATTGAGAATCCACTGTGCAAAGCATTCACGCCTTTGACTGCTTTTGCCAGGGCTACATAATCAACCTCGACGCTATCGTTGGTAGCAAAATCACATCCATACTGATCTACCTGCAAACCGGATATGGCGGCCATACGACGGTTATCAAACACCAGGATACAACCCCGCGCGCCATGTTCGACCCCATCCAAAAGAATCTGCGGATTCATTACAAAAGAACCATCGCCGCTGAAAGCCAGCCCATAAAAAGGTTCTTTGGCAAGAGCAGTGGCAAGCAAGGCCGAAATGGCAAAGCCCATATAACTGGCCCCCGTATCCGTAATGATTTGACCGACCGCATCACCGGCAAAAACCTGAAAACCGTTAGCCTGCACATCGCCGGCATCAAAGATACTGACCGCGCGATTGGATTTTGCCCACTCTGTTGCAGCTTTAATAGCCGCTAGTTGCGTCAGCACTTCCCTGTTCCACACCGGGTCAAAAAGAACAGGCTGTTCGTATCGTATGCGCCTGAAGTCGTCCCATTCTTTTCGTTTCTCGGAACAACGGCTGAACCATTCTGAAGTCGATTTATTGATGCCACGCTGCTTGAGTATCTCAATTAATTTTTTCAGCGTAGGTGCAGCGTCTCCTAGCAGCGCTATGGTTTTGCCATAGTGTGTAACGTCGTTGACATCGGTATTGATGTTGATGACGTGTTTCGCCATCGGGTAAGCTGTACGTGAGCAATCAGACTGACAAACTGCCCGCGATCCGATCACGATTACCAGATCGGCATTTTCCATGGCGAAATTGCCGCTCAGCGAACCTTTTGATCCGCCAACCGTCATGTTACGAGGATGACTGTCGGGAATCACCCCCAGTGAAACAGGAGAGGTAATGGCTACCGCATCAGTCAATTCCATAAATTCCAAAATTTCAGGGCCTGCATTACGAGAGCCGCCGCCCAGCCGGACAAGAATCTTGCTGGCTTTTTGAATCACTTCCGCGGCCCGGATATACGCATCCGAATCTGCAGCAGGACCATAACCGGGCGGAGTGCCCTGGGGAAGTTCATCAAGATTAAACCCCTGAATCATCTGCGCCTGTATATTCATCGGTAAGAGCAAGAAGAAAGGCCCGGCTTTGTAAGGCTGCTCAACTGTATTCAGCCCGCGGCGCAAGGCGGTTGGAAGCGCAAGCGGAGTATGCAAACTGTAGGTTTGCCCCATATGAGAATATAACTTTAGAAAGAGGGACTGTTCATTACGAGGAATTTGTTGCATGTTAGGCCCTTCATCCTCTGTAGTTTCATCGCCCAGAAGATACCACACGCCCAACCCATTACTGCTGGGCACCAACGAAGCAGCTAATGCCTGTAAAGCGCCCGGCCCTATCGATGTAACCACCGCCGCCTTTTCACCTGTTATCCACCGTAAAGCGGTGGCCGCGTGAGAGGCTTCGATTTCGCTGCGCACAGCGCAGACCTTTACAAGGCCCGCCTGATGGTAAATTCGTAGAACTTCTCCGATCTCAGTGGACCCATGTCCAAAGACAACAACAAAGGTGCTGACACCCTGAAGAAGCAATCCCATAACCAATGCCTCAGAAACGCTGATATCGAGGTGTTTTGGCAAGGCGCCGGTTGATCGTGCAGCAATTATTCCTCCGGCATTTGCTATGGCTTTGGCGCGTAGCAAACGATTTTGAGCCAGCTGATTTCTTTCTTCTAGAAATAGATTTGTACTCATAGGCATCTCATCGTGTTAACTTATAGATTCTCTAAATGTCTGTGGAATATCTCTCAGTACCATAAAACCCGATTGATGTTGATTATTCTCCTGTGATTATACAAGGAAAGAAGTCTGGAAATATTCTCTTTTCTTTCATCGGCAATGGATGAAGCAAAACGATTATCCACACAGCGCAAATTATACAACATGGTTTTATATAAGTCAACAACAGGTGATAAAAACACACAATTACGTGATCTTTGTCATTTTTTATACTTTTATTTGCTTATAATTGTTGCTTTTATATCAATATAGTTGTAAAATAAACAGAAATCGCAAAAAAATAAAATTGCCGGGCAATCCTCTTGAAAATCTTTTATTAGTAATATTGTCGCTTCCGCGATTTGATGTACATAGATGCTCATGCAAGGAGGTGTAAAACAAAAGATACAGGTCGTTGCTCTTCAGTTGCCTAATCGATCCAAACATTAATATTTGATTTCCTTGGAGGAAAGAGATGAAAAAGAAAGTCTGGCATTTGCTTACCATGTTTTTGATCTGTGCAGTCATATTGTCCGCATGCGCGCCGGCAGCAACCCCTGCCCCAGCAGAGGAACCAACCAAACCAGCGGAACCCGCCAAACCGGCAGAGGTCGAGCCCACTGCAGCGCCTGCTGTACCTGCTGTAGAAGAAGCGACCCAGGTCAATATCGTTCACTATTTCAGTGGCGATCTTGGCAAGGAATATATGAGCAAGATTATTGAGGGGTTCAATCAGGCGAACCAGCAATATAAAGTTGTAGACAATACCACTGGTCACGAAGACTTTAAAACCCAAATCCTGGTGATGCTCGCCGGTGAAAACCCGCCTGACATCTTTTCATACTGGGCTGGAGCTCGGACGCAATTCGTGGTCGATGCAGATCGCCTTATGGCGCTGGATGAATGGTGGTCTGCCAATAAAATGGATGATGCCATTCCTGCCAGCCTGAAACCACTGGCAACGTATAACGGTAAGATTTATGCTGTCCCTATGAATGCCCATATTGTAGGTCTTTTCTACAATCCAAAAGCTATGGAAAAGGCCGGCGTTACAGAAATGCCTGAAACTTGGGACGAACTGATGACGGTTTGCGATAAACTGCTTGCAGCCGGAATTTCTCCTTTTGCCTTGGGTTCCAAGAATCAATGGCCGGCTCAATATTGGTTCGATTATTTAATCTCCCGAACCGCCGGCCCGGAATACCGCACCAAACTTATGGACGGAAAAGCCGCTTACACTGATCCTGAAGTTGCGAAAGCCCTGGAACTTTGGAAAGGCTTGATCGACAAAGGCTATTTTGTAAAGGATGCAAACGGCTATGATTGGACCGATGCTGCTGATCAGGTAGCAAAAGGTGAAGCTGCCATGACCCTCATGGGTACCTGGATAACTGGTTACTGGGACGGTAATGGTCTGGTGGCGGGAACAGATTACGATTTCTTCCCATTCCCGGTCATTGACCCCGCAATACCAGTTGTGGTTCATGGTTCAATTGATGCATGGGTTATCCCTGCCGCCACCAAGAATAAAGACGGCGCCGAAGCTTTGTTGAGCGCCTTCCTCGATCCAAAGAATCAGGCTGAATGGGCCAAGGGGCAGGGCGCGTTGGCTGCCAACAAAAACACTGACAGCTCTATTTATAACTCGGTGATGAAGAAGGCTGCCGACTATCTTGCGCAGGTTGACTTCTTGAGCGGCTATGACCTTTCGACAACGCCGCCCATGGCTACTGGGGGGCTTAATATGTTCGCTCAGATTATGGGCGACCCCAGCAAATATAAGGATTATATGGAACAAACCGAGGTCGTTGCCAAGGACGTATTCAAGAAATAGTTAATTGTATTTTTGATGAAAGGCAGGTCTCCTGATGGGGCCTGCCTTTCCACTGCTAAATTTAACATTCAGTGATTAGTGTTGCAATAAATCGGATAAAATATTTATTGACTCGCTCATTTGTTTAATCTAATGGCCAGTTTATTGCAATCAAACCTTCTGAGGTGATAACTGTGGCAGCTTCACGCCGTAAATGGGTTTTGATCTTTATATCTATTCCCCTGGTCGTTTATATAACCATAGTCATTATCCCGCTTTTAAGTTCGTTCTATTTTAGCTTTACCGATTGGAACGGCTTTTCAGCGAAATATAGCTTTATCGGCTTCGATAATTTTCTGAAAATCACCCGCGATCCCAATTTCAAAAACGCAATAAAAAACACCGTTATCTGGATGGCAGCAGCGATCGTTTTGCCGGTTGGTGCAGGCCTGTCGATCGCTCTTGTTTTACAGGAAAATATCCGGGGGGCCAGTAGCTTTAAATCCCTTTTCTATTTTCCGATTTGTCTATCTCTGGCTGTAATTGGCCAGGTATGGATCTGGATCTATCAGCCTGATTGGGGATTGATTAATACGATACTGCGAGGAATAGGCCTGGAAAATATGACGCGAGCCTGGCTGGCAAATTCAGATACAGCTTTAGCGGGTGTAATTCTGGCATGGTCGTGGCAGCAGGTAGGCCTGGCTATGGTTATTTTTCTGGCCGGACTCACTTCTATACCAACTGATTTAACCGAAGCCGCCAAAATTGATGGAGCGACCTACTCGCAATCTTTATGGCACGTGATAATTCCACTCCTCAGCCCTGCCACAACAATTGTCATCGCTCTTTCCATTATCAATTCACTGAAAAGTTTTGACGTTGTCTATATGATGACTCAAGGCGGCCCATTTCATTCATCTGATACCCTGGCCATGTTCATGTATACCGAATCTTTCAAAAACTATTATATGGGGTATGGCAGTGCAATCGCTGTTGTTCTATTCTTGATTGCCATGGTAATAATTGCACTTTATTTCCGACAGGTGCGGAATCTGGAGCATCTTTATGACTAAGACAACAATTATCTCTCCAGAGTTCAATGAAGAAACGATCCGCAAGAAGAAAAAATTCTCGGAACGCGTCGTTCATGGTCTTTTATATTTCTCATTAATACTAATCGTCGCCATTTACACCCTACCTGTAATAGGTGTTCTTATTACATCTGTGAAGTTAGATTCGGAAATTGCCAGGGAAGGGTTGTGGACTTTACCCAGGCTGATTCATTTCGACAACTTTCAGGAAGTGTGGACCAATGCACACCTGGACGAATATATGCGTAACTCAGTTCTGGTTACCATTCCTGCCGCCGTATTTTCGATTACCCTGGGCGTATTACTTGGCTATGTATTCAGCAAGCTGCCATTTCGAGGAAGCGAGCAACTATTCATTTTCGTGTTAGCCGGGATGTTCTTTCCGCCCCAAATTGTGCTTATTCCCCTGTTTCGCTTTTATAACGCCATTCATATCTATGATACGCTCTGGCCTATGATCCTTACGCATACAGCTTTTGGCATACCTATTTGCACCCTGGTCATGCGGAACTTTTTTTCCTCGATCCCCAATGCCATCCGGGAAGCTGCCATTGTCGATGGCGCCAACGAGCTTTCTGTCTTGTGGAATATCATGCTGCCAGTGAGCCTGCCCGCGTTGGCGGTTTTGGCCACCCTCCAATTTACATGGATTTGGAATGATTTTCTTTATCCCATCATCTTTACCAAATCAGATAGTGCTCGCACGATCATGGTTGCTCTGATTACCATGAAAGGACAGTATGGCGTGGCGTATGGAGCCCAGGGAGCAATGACCATTATCGCCAGTATCCCGACCTTGTTGATATTTATTTTCTTCCAACGTTACTTCATTCGTGGCCTGACGCTTGGCTCAGTAAAGGGATAAGATATTCTCTCATGCTATCCGTCGTCCGCTTATTCATTACAGCGGTAAAATGGTTTATCGGTATTTTTTGAAAAAAAACAGGTGAAGAGGAAAATGCCATGTCAGAAGTACAAACGCTAGCACGAGGGTTAATGGTTCTGGAAAAATTAGCAGAGGCGCCAGATGGTCTCGGTATAACCGAACTGGCCGAAACATTCGAAGTCGATAAAGGCAGCATGTCGCGGATATTGCAAACCCTTTCTGGTTACGGTTTTGCAGAAAAAGACGAGCGAACGCGTAAATATATTCTGGGTCCGCAAATCGTTCGCCTGAGCCGGGCTGTTTTGACGCGAATGCCATTACGCGAATCCGCCAAGCCGTTTTTACAAAAGCTGGTTGACCTGACAGGAGAATGCGCCCACCTTGCCATTCTGGCGAGGGGCGAAGCGCTTTATCTGGATCAGGTCGAATCGCCATCTGCTTTAAGAGTTACAACGGGTGTTGGAACAATGGCGCCGCTTCATTGCACCGCTCTGGGTAAAGTATTATTGGCCTTTGCTGATGCGCCTATGCCGGAAAATCTCCAAAGTTATACCTTCCGCACTATCACAGACCCTGTGTCCCTTCTTCACCATATTGAACAGGTCAAAAACCAGGGATTTGCCCTGGATGACGAGGAATACAACCTTGGCGTTCGCTGCATTTCGGTTCCAGTATTTGATTATCGAAATCACTGTGTGGCCGCAATCGGTATTTCCAGCCCAACCAGCAGGCTTTCATTAGAAAATATTACGGATGTTGCAAAAACTGTCAAAGAAATTGGACAGGCCCTTACGGCACGTTTGAGTTTTAAACCGGTGGAAACTTCCCCCGATTCGACACCTTAATAAATTATGGATAGGATTGTATGGATAAACTTCGAGTTGGATTCATTGGAACTGGACGCATCTCTGATTTACATGCCATTGAATATCTAAATAACGAACGGAGCGAACTCGTAGCAGTTTGCGATGCAGACCTCAAGACTGCACAATCACGAGCGGCAGCCTGGGGTATCCCATCAAATCGTGTTTTCACAAATTACCAGGATTTGCTGGCTTTGAAAGAAGTAGATATGGTGGAAATACTGACTCCCCACCACCTGCATCGCCAGCACACCCTGGATGCCGCCAGGGCTGGCAAACATATCTCCCTGCAAAAACCCATGGCGCTGAATGTGGCTGAAGCTGATGAGATGATCGCAGCCGCTAAAAAAGCCGGCGTTATCTTTAAGGTCTTTGAAAACTTCATATTTTACCCGCCAGTCATGCGCGCCAAAGCTCTGATAGATGCTGGTGAAATAGGCGACCCTTTAACCATCCGAATTAAAAGTAATGCAGCTAACAGCCCGAACTCCTGGAAGATTCCCAGAACCTCTCAGACTTGGCGATTCGACCCATCTTCTTGCGGCGGGGGACCATTGGTATTTGATGATGGGCACCATAAGTTCTCATTAGCCTGGTATTTTATGGGCGGCATTGCCGAGGAGGTTCACGCCTGGATTGGCAGCCTGAAAGCGCCGCTGGGCGGCGAGGTGGGAATAATTGACACCCCCGCCATTGTTTCCTGGAAATTCTCTAATAATCGATTCGGATCTTTGGAAGTCGTTTATTCACCCGATATGCTCGTTGATACCAACCATTACGCCCAAGATGATCGTATCGAAATCACGGGTACAAAAGGCGTCATTTGGGTTACCCGCGGACATGGCAAAATGATGGATGTTCCCCCAGTGGTGATGTATCGTGATATGAAAACTTTTACTTTCTCAGATATGCCTGTTGGCTGGGAACATAGTTTCATTAACTCCACTCGCCATTTCATCGACGCCTACTTCAAAGGCGAGCCTCCCTGTCTTACCGGAGAACAAGGTCGTGATATTCTGCGCTTTGCTCTGGCGGCGCAAGAATCGGCCCGAAGCGGAAATTCTGTAAAACTATGATCGATGAACGTTACAACCAGAAGGTAAAGAGTTCAAGAAGTCATGGTTGTGGCGGTACATGAATATTTTTCTAGGAGTAGATAATGTCTGAGAATTTACAAAAAATGGTTGAGCGCGCCCGGATGGCTCAGAGTGTAGTGGAATTTTGGCCTCAGGAAAGGGTTGATGAGATGGTCGCTGCGGTCGGTTGGAAGATATATCAAAAATCGGCTGCCGAGGCTTGCGCGAAACTGGCTGTTGAAGAAACTGGAATGGGAATCTACGCTGATAAACTTCTTAAACATCAGAAAAAAATCCTTGGCACCCTGCGAGATTTACAGGGCTTGCGGACAGTTGGCGTGATTGAAGACGATCCAAAACTTGGAATCAAAAAAATTGCCAAATCGGTGGGCGTAATTGCTGCTGTGACCCCGATGACCAATGCCACATCAACTATTGGCGTGAACGGCCTGCCAATGCTTAAAACCCGTAACGCGGTGATCTTCGCCCCGCACCCCCGTGCAAAACGATCATGCGCTTTGGCATGCGATTTTATGCGCGAAGGATTGAAACAGGTCGGCGCTCCCGTCGATCTGATTCAAAACATAACCGAACCTTCCATAGAAACCAGTCAGGAAATCATGAAACTGGTCGATCTGGTCGTGGCGACCGGCGGCGGCGCGATGGTCAAATCCGCATATTCCAGCGGTACCCCGGCGTATGGCGTTGGAGCAGGAAACGCCGTGGTCATCGTTGATGAGACTGCCGACCTGGCTCAGGCCTCAAAAAATATTATGTTAGGTAAAACCTTCGACAATGCCACTTCCTGCTCATCTGAGAATTCGGTGATCATCCACGAATCAATCTACGATCAAATGCTGCACAACTTCGAGGAATTGGGAGGATATCTGTGCAGCCCAGAGGAAAAAGAACGTTTACGTAAAGTAATGTGGCCGGACGGCGCTCATATCAGTAAAGATGTTGTCGGCCAGCCGGCGAGTAAAATAGCGCAACTGGCAGACATTTCAAATCCCGAACAGATTAAATTTATAATGGTAGCTTGTGAGAAAGTCGGTTCAGCAGATATGTTCTCCGGCGAAAAATTATCGCCCGTTCTGGCTGTTTGGAAATATAAAGTGTTTTCGGACGCAGTGGATCTTGTCAGGCAAATCACCCGTTTTAGTGGATATGGTCATTCGTGTGGCATTCAATCGAGAGATGAAACGCATATCATGGAACTGGCTATGAAAGCGAATGTGTCCCGGATGATGGTCAACCAGGTACAGTGCTATGCCAATTCAGGCAACTACAACAACGGCATGCCCTTTGCGCTAACGTTAGGGTGCGGCACTTGGGGAGGCAACATTACCACAGAAAATGTTCACTGGAAGCATTTCTTAAACATTACCTGGTTGTCCTATCCCATTCCTGAAGTAGTGCCGGATGAGAACGCAATTTTTGGAGATATATGGAAAAAGTACGGAAAATAAATATCGAAGGCAAATAGTTACGCAGAGCCGTCGCTATCTGTTGCAAGCAGTCTTTCCACTACTTCGGCGCTGGGCATGGTTGCCGAACCTCCCACGCCGGTCACGGTCACTCCGGCAGCCATTGCAGCGAATGCTGCTCTTCGCTCCAGCGGCCATCCTTGTAATGTAGCATAGAGAAATGAAGCATCGAAAGCGTCTCCCGCGCCGATTGAGTCAACCAGATTGCCCACTTTTATCGCCGGTTGATGAAAATGATGGCATTTCTGATAAATACTCGCGCCTTCGGCTCCCATTTTGATAACCACGACTTCCGGTCCGGCATCCAATAAAATGTGCGCTGCCTCATTTAAATCGGTTGTTCCAGTGATATGACTGGCTTCGTGGTCATCGCAAAGGAAAATATCCACAAACGGCAAAACACCGCCCAGTGGTTTTATCCAGCGCCCTTGCATGGTGAATAAAGGGAATTGGGGATCCATTGAAGTCAGAACCCCTCTGCGTCGCGCCTCACGGAATATGTCGTCCAAAACGCCCCCATACATTTTCTCGAAGTGTAAGTACCCGCCATTGTGAATCAAACGGGTATCCAACAAATCATCAATTTCCGCAGCAGAAAATTCTTTCGGCCATGGATCATGGCTGGGAAGGCGATAGGCCAGGGGGCGTTTTCGGCTGCCAAACAACAGCATATAAGCGCCAATACCTGCTACTGAATCGGGTACCTGTTGCACTCCCTCAGTATCCACGCCATCCTGGCGCAAGTTTTCAATGATAAACGTTCCAAGTGCATCCTTTGGCACACACCCTACCACTTTAACGTTCAATCCCAACCGTGCAAAGTCCCGCGCCGTATATCCAATTGAACCGGCCGCTACCATTTCTATTCCGGCAGGCCCATCCCATACAGGAATAGATTGCCAATCAATCGGCCCATCCCCCCACATGATCAGATCAATATTCAGCGGCCCAATGGGTGTCACATCGCGCGTCGTCATATTCA
>CAZDAW010000056.1:0-18338 GCA_964503685.1 uncultured Anaerolineaceae bacterium
GTTGGTGGGCGCCTTAATATTATCAACAAAAGAGACGGTTGTCTGGCAGAGGCCGTTAGCTATTTTATTGGGAGTTATTTTATTGATCGAGGGTGGTTATGCCTTGTTCGTCCGTAATCCATCAACAGCGATGATCAATGTTCCACCGTCCGGTTTCGCTTCTCCTGCTGCAATTGGTGAAGTGCTGTTTAACCAATATATGTTACCATTTGAAGTTACCTCGATCTTGTTATTAATTGCTGTTGTTGGTGTAATTGTTCTTACGAAGCCGGGCGATAGGGTGGGACGAAAGTGAGGATAGTTTAATATTATGGTACCTTTATCATTTTACCTGGCTCTTTCAGGCATATTATTCACGCTGGGCGTTATGGGTGTTTTATTGCGGCGCAACGCAATCGTCATTTTTATGTCGCTAGAATTAATGTTCAATGCTGCCAACCTGGCATTCGTGACGTTTTCACACCATTTTGCTGCTTTAAATGGGCAGGTTTTCGTCTTCTTTGTGATTGCTGTAGCTGCAGCGGAAGTGGCTGTTGGGTTGGCTCTTATTGTTGCCATTTTCCGTACCAAGCACAGCATTGATGTTGATCAAGTCAGTAGTATGAAGGGTTAACCAAAATTTATGCTCTTGAACCAGGACATTATTATGAATACTAGTTTCAATCTGGTGCCGTGGGTGGTATTTTTCCCGATCCTGGGGTTATTGTTCAATATATTATTTGGCGGGCGTCTCCCCGAAAAAGTAGTTGGCTGGATGGCCAGTTTGGCCTCTGGTCTGGCTTTTGCGATTTCTGTGGTATTGGGGCTGGCGTTGTTGACAAGCCCAGATGGCACAACCATTCCCCTGGCGGATTGGATTACGATCGGAACACTTAACCTGCGTTGGGCTTTCCGTGTCGATACGCTTTCGGTGACGATGATGCTGGTGGTTTCCGGTGTGGGTACTTTGATCCATATTTATTCCATCGGCTATATGCATGAAGATGTGCGCCTCAATGGCGACCCACGCCGATACCGGCGCTTCTTCGTTTTTCTCAATTTATTTATCGCGACCATGATGATCCTGGTCAGCGCAGATAATTACCTGATGATGTTTGTGGGGTGGGAAGGCGTTGGATTATGTTCTTATCTGCTCATCGGATTCTGGTTTGAAAAGGGTAAGGATGGTATCGGAAATGCTTTGGCCGCCAAGAAAGCTTTTGTCACCAACCGGATCGGTGATTTCGGCGTGCTGATAGCCCTATTTATCATGTTCTGGGCCTTTGGTTCGCTGGATTTTGAGCAGATCTTTGCGGCAGCGCCGGCTGTTGCGAAGGCAACTCCCGGCATCATTCTGGCAATTACCCTTTTTATGCTTTTGGGCGTCACTGGAAAATCGGCGCAGTTACCATTATTTGTCTGGCTGCCCGATGCTATGGCAGGCCCCACACCCGTTTCAGCGCTTATTCATGCAGCTACGATGGTTACAGCAGGCGTTTACCTGATTGCGAGATCGTCTGCTTTGTATGTTTTAGTCCCAATGGCCCAAATTATTGTAGCGCTGGTTGGTGGGATTACAGCGCTCTTTGCCGCAACGATTGCGGTTGGGCAATTTGATATTAAAAAAGTGCTTGCTTATTCAACAATCAGCCAGTTAGGTTTTATGGTCGCCGCGGTTGGAATGGGCGCTTTTGTCGCCGGGATGTTCCATCTGGTTACGCACGCATTCTTCAAAGCCCTTTTGTTCCTTTCGGCTGGTTCCGTGATCCAGGGCGTTGAACATGGTCACGAGCAGGTTGCCAGTCATCAGGCGGATGCGGGGCATCACGATGTTTTTGATCCACAGGATATGCGTAATATGGGTGGTTTGCGTAAACGTATGCCCCTTACATTTTGGGTATATTTGATTGGTGCATTAACTCTGGCAGGTATCGCTCCTTTGGCTGGTTTCTTCTCAAAAGATGAGATTCTTGCTGAGGCCAATCATCTATATCCCCCGATTTATATACTTTTGACTTTGGCTGCACTACTCACCGCTTTCTATATCGGACGCCAGGTTTGGATGGTATTTGGCGGCAAAGCCCGTACAGAAGCGGCTGCGCATGCAAAGGAAAGCCCTGCGGTGATGACTGTCCCGCTGGTGATTCTTGCACTACTTTCGATTGTTGGCGGTGCTCTTAACCTGCCCGGTTTCCACACCCTTACACTCTGGTTAGAACATACCTTTGGCGTCGTTCATCCTGGTGAGTTCAATTGGATTGTGGCAGGAATCTCTCTCTCTTTGGCTTTGATTGGTTTGTTGTTCGCATGGATGTTGTACGGTCGCAAATTTGAAGTATTAAAAACCGACGATCCTTTGCGTCATATATTAGGACCGATATTTATAGCCTTTGAGCAAAAATGGTGGGTTGATGAATTTTATGGAGCGATCATCATCAAACCTTATCAGAAAGTTTCTACATTTCTTGCCGAAATCATTGATGCGGCTGGGATTGATGGTATCGTCAATGCGCTGGGTGAAGGCGCTCGTACGTTCGCTGAGAACCTACGGCGTATCCAAAATGGGCTGGTGCGTTCATATGCGGTTTCTGTATTCCTGGGCGCAGTGCTTATCCTGGGTTATTTGATCTTTGTAGTGAACAGGTGACTTTATGAATCTGCTGATACATCCTTTAATCCTGGTCACGTTTTTCCCTTTAGTAGGCTTGCTTGTTGTTCTGCTTATCAAGTCTGAACAGAAGATAGCTATTCGTTGGGTGGCTTTATTGACTTCATTGATCAATTTTGGCCTGTCAATTTTCGTTTTGACTCAATTCCAGGCGGGCAATCCTGATCTTCAATTGGTGGTTAATCTTCCCTGGTTCCGGGTGGCAAATCTTCAAATTTCTTACTTCCTTGGCCTCGATGGGTTGAACATCCTGCTGCTTTTGTTGACCACTTTTTTGACGCCAATTGCTATCCTCTCAACCTGGGATGCTGTCCAGGATCAGGTCAAAGGTTTCATGGCTTTCTTCCTCCTCCTCGAAGTTGGAATGGTAGGTGTCTTCCTGGCCATGGATATGGTGCTCTTCTATATCTTCTGGGAATTTACTCTCATTCCGATGGTTTTCTTGATTGGCATTTGGGGGGGAGCGCGTCGAATTTATGCTGCAGTGAAATTCATTCTCTTCACGATGGCAGGCTCATTGCTGATGCTCCAGGCTACTCTATGCCTGGGCATCCAGGAGGGCACTTTCTCATTACCCGAATTGATAGCCAAAGGAAATATCCCTGCCAATATTCAACTGTGGCTCTTTTTGGCATTTGCCTTGGCGTTTGCTATTAAAGTGCCGATGTGGCCCTTGCATACCTGGCTGCCTGACGCTCACGTCGAAGCGCCAACAGCCGGCTCGGTGATCTTGGCTGGCGTCCTGTTGAAGATGGGTACTTACGGTTTCCTGCGCTTCAATCTTTCACTTTTCCCGCAAATGGCTGTGGAACTGGCGCCCTTATTTGCCATTCTGGCGGTGATTGGCATCATTTATGGCGCAGCTGTTTCTTATGTGCAGAAGGATGTTAAGAAACTGGTCGCTTATTCTTCTGTCAGCCACCTTGGATTTGTCATGTTGGGTTTATTTGCTCTCAACCCGCTGGGTATTCAGGGCGGTATTTTGCAGATGATTAATCATGGCTTGAGTACAGGTGCATTGTTCTTGATCGTCGGTATGATCTACGAACGTCGACATACGCGGGATTTGGAGGCTTTCGGTGGTTTGTGGAAAGTCATGCCTGTTTACGCCACGCTCACGCTCATCGTGGTGCTTTCATCAATGGGTTTGCCGGGGTTGAATGGTTTTATTGGCGAATTCAATATCTTACTGGGCGCATTTGGTTCTTCAGCAATTGGCACGCCCTGGATTGCCGGCATAGCAACCATTGGCGTTATCCTGGCGGCAATTTATTTGCTGCATATGTTTCAGAAAGTATTTCTGGGGCCGGTTGTTCATACGGAAAACCTGACTTTGAAAGATTTAAAACCGCGAGAGATACTTACACTATTGCCCATCCTGGTTATGATCTTTTGGATTGGGTTATATCCCAAACCGTTCCTTATGTTAATGGCGCCGGCCGTTGATAAGTTGGTAGCTGCCATGCAAGCGGTAATGACGGTGGCTTTACATTAAATTGGTTTAGCGGAAACGTCTATGAATCTGACCGATATTTACTCAATTCTTCCTTTGCTTGTCCTGATTATCTGGGCAATGGTTCTGTTGCTGGTTGATTTAGCTATCCCCAAAGATCATAAAGGTTGGACAGCCTTGCTGGCCTCCTTGGGTATGCTGGTATCCATGATTATCACCCTGGTACAACATGGGCAGGTACAGACTGCTGGCGGGCAGGCGCCTCTTACGTTCAATCATATGATCGCACGGGATGGTTTTTCGGATTTCCTGCATATCCTGTTTCTGGGCGCTGGCCTGGCTGGCGTTGCGCTTTCTTATGATTATCTCAAGCGAATGGGTATCAGCCAGGGCGAATATTATGTTCTTTTGTTAACGACGATCAGCGGAATGATGTTGATGTCTCAGGCCGCCGATTTGGTCGTCGTTTTTCTGGCATTAGAGTTATTATCCATCCCGCTGTATGTTATGGCTGGTTTTGCCCGCCCTCGCCTGGATTCTGAAGAGGCAGCTCTGAAATACTTTTTGTTGGGCACATTCGCTTCTGGATTTGTCCTCTATGGGATTGCCATGCTTTATGGCGGCACAGGGCACACCGATTTGCAGGGAATTGTCGTTTCGGTAAAAACCGGACTTGAAAATTCGATGTTGTTTATGATCGGCGCTGGACTTCTCATCGTTGGGTTTGGTTTTAAAATCGCTCTCGTTCCTTTTCAGATGTGGACGCCCGATGTTTACCAGGGCGCGCCATCTCCGGTAACCGGTTTCATGTCCGTTGGCGCTAAAGCAGCCGGATTCGCTGCTTTGCTGCGCGTATTTGTTTCAGCTTTCCCGGCGTTATCGATGGACTTATATCCGGTGTTTTGGTCCCTGGCTGCCTTGACGATGATTGTTGGGAATGTGGTTGCGATTGCTCAAACTAATATCAAACGAATGCTTGCCTATTCCAGCATAGCCCATGCCGGTTACATTTTGATGGCTTTTGTCCCTTATGGGCAAGGGCAGGTGGCCTCCAATTCAATTGCTTCTGCTTTGTTTTATCTTGTGGCTTACGCTTTTACCAGTTTTGGAGCATGGTCGGTTGTCATCGCTCTGGAGAAAGCGGAAGGTAATGGATTGCAACTGAATGATTATGCTGGTTTGGGTCGTAAACATCGTTTGTTGGCGATCGCGATGGCTATTTTTATGTTCTCCTTTACTGGCCTTCCTCCAACGCTTGGATTTATGGGTAAGTTTTATCTGTTCCGTACTGCATTGGAAGGGGGGTACGTTGGTTTGGCGATCCTTGGCGTTTTGACATCTCTGGTTTCTGCATATTATTACTTGCGAGTTGTCGTAATCATGTTTATGAAAGAAGGCGAACCGGATATTCGTCGAGATACCTGGCTTGGATTAACTACTGCGGTAGCTGCTTTGGGTGTTGTTCTTCTTAGTTTGGCGCCTGATTCACTATTTGCCTGGGTTTTACAGGCAGTTTTGCATATCATGTGATTCCTGCCTGAAACTTTTATTCCTGACAGGAGGTATAAAATGGCATATACGGTCCGTGATTGGATGAATATGTTGGTGATCGTGATCGATCCGGAATTATCAGTAGCGGATGCCTTATCTTTGATGCGACGCCGTTATATTCACAGTCTGGTTGTCGATAAAACCGAGTCCAATCCTGATTATGGAATTATCACATCGACGGATATTTGTTATAAGATTATCGCTGAGGGTCTCAATCCAATCAGGGTTAAAGTGCGTGATATTATGTCTTCACCGGTTAAAACAGCCGATGCCAAGTGGTCGTTAGAAATTTGCGCTAAATTCATGAAGGAACACAACATTCATCATATGCCGGTAATCAGTGAGGATGGTAATTCTCTGATTGGAATGATTTCGACCAATGATTTATTCGTTGCAGCCGATGAACTGGGGCGAAAACCCAAAGGTTGATCATGAAAGTCGGTTTGAGCCGGCTTGCGCTGTTTTTAATTTCTGCGTCGACCCTGTTATTCGAGATCAATTTACTTCGGCTGTTTTCTGTTAGCCAGTTTTACCATTTTGCTTTTATGATCGTTAGCCTGGCGCTGTTAGGGTATGGGGCTAGCGGGACTTTAGTAGCGTTATTACCGAAGCTGCAAGATCGGCCCCCTGAGCTACGCTTGAGGGGGCTTTCGTTTGCCTGCGCATTATGTATATTGGGAGCGTATCTGCTATTCAACTGGCTGCCTTTTGATTCCTTTAGCATAGCCTGGGATAGCTTTCAGTTAGTGATATTGGCTCTTCACTATATTGCTTTGGCTTCTCCTTTCTTCTTTTGCGGTATGGCAGTGAGCTTGATGTTTTCTGCTCATCCTGCCGCGGTCGGGGCGGTATATGCGGTCAATTTATTCGGATCCGCATTCGGGTGCGTATTGGCTCTGGTCGCGCCAGCGTTAATCGGCGGAGAAGGGATTATCATATTGAGTTGTGTACTGTCATTATTGGCAGCTTTGATCAGCGTTCCTCTTCAAAAGAAGCCAATTTTAATAACTTCCTGTACGGCGGTTTTTTTCGCGTTTTGTCTGATTGATCTGCTAGCTCGCTTATCAGGGCATAATGTTTTACCGCTGCTGGATTTGCGAATGTCGCCGTATAAAGGTCTCTCGTATGCATTGCAGTATCCGGGCGCCGAATTGACCTTTCGGCGCTGGAATGCCTTTTCGCGCGTCGACCTAGTGCGCAGCCCTGGTATTCGTTCCTTGCCGGGTATTAGCTTTAACTATCCCTATATGCCGCCGTATGAAATGGGGTTATTTATTGACGGTGATGATCTTAGCCCGGTGATTGCTTCGAATGCGGATATGCATTTTGCTGATTACATGCCTGGGGCGGTCGCTTTCCTTCTCCACCCTGAAGCGAAAACAGCCGTGCTTGAACCGCGCGGCGGTTTGGATATTGAGATTGCACTTGCCCTGGGTGCTCAGCAGGTGATCGCTGTTGAAGCAAACCCTCTCGTTGTTGCTGCTGCCGCCCAAATCTACCAACAACCACGGGTTCTGTTGATTACTGAAACGGATCGTAGTTTTCTGCGCCGCACGCAAGAGCAATTCGATGTAATTGTTCTTTCACTTTCCAGCGCTTATCATCCAGTTCGTTCGGGAGCATATAGCCTGGGTGAGGATTATCGTTATACGGTCGAATCCTTTCAGGATGCTTTGGCGCGGCTGAATCCGGAAGGTATGCTGGTTGTGACCCGCTGGCTGCAAATGCCCCCCAGTGAATTTTTGCGAACTTTTGCCATCGCTGTGACTGCTCTGGAGCAAAAAGGGGTAAAACCGACTGAGCGAATTGTTGCTTTTCGTAGTTTTAATACGGGTACACTTCTGGTAAAAACAAAGCCATTCAATGCCCAGGAACTGACCAGTATACGTTCTTTTGTCAACGATCGCTCTTTTGATCTGGTCTATGCGCCTGATATTCGCCCTGAAGAAACCAATCGCTTCAATATATTGTCCGAATCGGTTTACTATTTACAATTTCAGGAATTACTCAATGCCCAATCGCGGATTGACTGGTATGCCGCCTACCCTTTCGATGTGACTCCGCCGTCGGATGATCGTCCCTTTTTCGGTAATTATTTCAAATGGACTCAGACAGAACAAATCATGGCAGAAATGGGTAAAATCTGGCAGCCTTTCGGCGGTGCAGGTTATTTTGTATTGATGGCTTTATTGACGATTGTGCTGGTGATATCGCTCGTATTGGTTTTGCTGCCTCTCATTTTTCGCCAGCATTGGCAGAATGATCAAGCAGGGAAAATCATATCGCCTAATTTGATTGGGTCTGGAATAGGTTATTTTGGCATGATTGGTCTGGCTTATTTGCTGATCGAGATTCCACTCATCCAACGCTTTATCCTCTTCCTTGGATATCCTTCCTATGCTATGACCGCGGTGATTTTTACATTGCTGCTCTTTTCTGGCCTGGGGAGTTTGCTGGCAAATCGCATTCCTCACCGTTTAGCAATGTTGCTATTAATAGTACTGGCTTTAATTATTCCCTGGCTACTTCCGTTGCTCTTTAATCTGACGTTAGGATTATCCTTATCTATCCGCCTGGCCGTCGCTGTGATTATTCTGGCCCCGCTTGGCTTTTTTATGGGTATTCCTTTCCCGTCAGGAATACGCTTGCTGGGATTGTCATCACCGCGATTAATTCCCTGGATTTGGTCGGTCAATGGAGCGTCTTCAGTCATCTCTTCCGTTTTAGCGGCAATTCTGGCGCTTTCGTTTGGGTTCAGCAGGGTATTGCTTTTAGGCGCTTTGTGTTATGCCGGGGCCGGTTTGATGATCCCTTATCTTAAGGTGGGGTACCGGTTTCGCCGCCCGTGAGCGGTACGAAAGAGACTCCACCCATATTGACTGCCTGTACCTTATCCCCTTGCTTGGTGAATTTCCATAAGGTTTGGAAGCCTGCAACCGGGCCTATTGGAATGACCAGCCGCCCCCCTTCTTTAAGTTGCTGGACAAGCGGCAATGGCAGGTGATCTGGCGCGGCGGTGACGATGATTGCATCGTAGGGAGCGAATTCTTCCCATCCGTAGTAACCGTCTCCCTGTTTCAAATGAATCTTCGTGTAGCCCGCCTTTTTCAGGTTTTCGGCTGCTCGCTGTGCCAGTTCCGGCACGATTTCGATGCTGTAAACATCTGCGTAGCCCAGTTCAGCCAATACCGCAGCCTGGTAACCCGAACCTGTACCGATTTCCAGTACTTTCTCGCCCGGCTTCAACTCCAGCAATTCGGTCATCAGGGCAACGATGTAGGGCTGCGAAATGGTTTGCCCGTAACCGATGGGCAAGGGGTGATCTTCATAAGCCTGATCGAGATGTTCTGTAAGGACAAATTGGTGGCGCGGCGTCGTGCGCATCGCCCGGATGACATCAGCGTTAGTCACACCACGCCTAATGATGGTATCATTGACCAGCTCTTCTCTGGCTTGTTCATATGACTTTTCTGGATTTGTATTGTTATTTTTCGAAGATGGTGTGAAGGACATGAAAATGAAGATCAGAATGACTGTCAATAAAACAAGCCCGGCGCCAATGGCAATCCATTTTGCCTTCATGTTTTTACTATACAATAGTTTATTTATGAAAACAATATTTGTTTTTTGCTGCCTGTCAGAGAGGAAACGAGGTGAAATTTGGGATATTAATCCAGAAATCGAATCGTATTAATTATGACAAATTACGTTAAAGTTGCTGTATTAAAAACTCAACCGGGAGCCGTTTTACAAGACTATCAGCGTCTGTTCAAACTGGCCGGCGTTAAAGAAGCTTTGCCCTCTAACGCCACTATTTTGAAAAATAATATCACCTGGCATTTCCCCATGCCGGAGGCGAACACGACTCCCTGGCAGCTTGAAGGCTCAATCCGCGCGCTACGCTCTGCCAGATTCGATGACCTGGTCTGTGTGCAAAACCAGACGGTCGTTACCAACGCTTTCAAGGGTGAAGACCTGAACGGTTACGCGCCGATCTTTCGCACCCACAACATCCCAGTGCGTAATAACTTCCTTACTGGCCGTTAGAATATAAAGCGATTGCTTGCCAATGGTGCGAAACGACTGATTGGGGGCAGTTGTCTCAGCGTTACCAACAAGAAGGGCATTTGGGTTAATATTGTATAGAAAGTAAAAATACATCCGATAAGAGGTAGAGGCCAGTTAAAGGTGTACCGCTGAATGGATGAACAATTTTATAAAGAGTTTGTTATCAGGCATCTGGCTGGTGGAATCGATCGCGCGGAGGTTATCTACCAGCTTTGTGACCTGGCGCAGATGAGTTGGCCAGAAGCTGAAGCTTTTGTGTCTCAGGTGGAGCTGGATGAGTCATTAAGGATTGCCAAACGTCAAAACCCGGTTCTATTCATCATCAGCCTAGTAATTTTCCTGGGCGGAATGATTTTGACGATCTGGGCGCTTACTGAAATCCTTGATCCTCTCTGGTCGTTGATTCGCGCTCGTTCGCTTTTAATTCCCTTGATTAAACAAACCTTTATTTTGGTTGTAAATTTTCCTCAATTGATTTTTGGTATGGGTATGGCCATTGCTGGGGGTGCAGGTATTCTTAATTCAATCGACATCTTTAGCCGGTAATCATTTTCGAATAAAAATGGGGGTTATTACGTTAATATATTAGAAACACAATCGCAATATCAAACAGGAAGGTCTGAGTGGCATTACCGCAAGAAACCGAAGCCAGTCTGGTTTCGAGGGCGCAGCAAGGTGACCGCAGTGCCTATGGAGAGTTGGTGCGTCGCTACCATCAGCAGGTGGTTGGTGTTGTTTACCGTATGTGCGGCGACCCGCATTTAGCGGATGATGCTGCGCAAGAGGCGTTTATTCAGGCCTGGTTGCATCTTGCATCCTACCGTCCGCAAGCATCTTTGCGTAACTGGCTTTATCGTATTTCTGTCAATGCGGCGATTGACGCCCTGCGCCGTCAGAAATCTACAGTTGATATCGACGATCAGCAGATTATCTCTGATGGCGATGATCCGGGGTCTTCGCTGGAACAACGTGAGCGCAGTGAACAGGTACGTAAGGCTGTTCTTCTGCTCTCACCTGCCAGCCGTTCGGTTCTGATATTGAGAGAGTATGAAGGCCTATCCTATCAGGAAATTGCTGATACATTGGATATTTCGATCGGTACGGTGATGTCGCGCTTGAACTATGCACGTAAACGGTTATTGGAATTGTTGAGCCCTTATCTGGAGGAAGTATGACTATTCATGTGAACACCTGGATCGACGCTTATCTGGATGACGAATTGACGGACTCACAACGGCAGCAAGTTGAAATTCATCTGGCAGGTTGTCCTCAATGTCGAGACTTGCTAAGCCAGAGACAGGCGCTTTCAATGCTGCTCCGGGAATATCCAGCCGCCAGCCAGGCCAAGCCGCCGAATCAATTTGTCGCTGAGGTGGGTTTGCAACTCCCTTGTCGCGAGACCAGTATCCGCACTGGGCAAATACTTCAATTGGGATGGTGGTCTGTGCCGTTGCTGTTGATGTTTTTTTGGGCTTTTCTCCAGACCGTACTCATCATGAGTGGCGTTGTGCAGATCATCCCTGGTGGCCGTGAAATGCTGGCGAGCATTTCTTCAACTCGAACCTCGTTATTGGGGTTGTCTGGTATTCTTCAAAGCAACCTGATAGAAAGCCTGGTTGCAGAATTCCGTTTATGGGGTTTCTTCAATCCTCTGAATTGGGACTGGATGACCGGGTTAGTTTTTATGGCGCTTATCAGTCTGGTGTATTTAATCTGGCTGGTGAGCTGGCAAGTTTATACACAGCATATTCACCAATAATAATTGCTGAAATTCGTGAGATGAAAGGAGATAAAAATGGATCATATCCAAATTCTTAAACGTGCCTGGAATATCTTATGGAGTTATAAGACCTTATGGATCTTCGGGATTATCCTGGCTTTGACCTCTGCTTCTTCTGGGGGCGGCGGCTCTTCAAATGGGGGCGGAAGTGGATCAGGTAGTAATGGCGCAAGTTTATTCCATCTGACTCCGCCAGCGGAAATTACCCGTGAAGTCGATAAACTGAACAGGTTGTTTTCGGATGGTATTACTGTTGCAGCGCGTGATACCTGGATTACAATTGCTGTCGTTGCAGCCTGTGTGTTGCTGCTGCTCTTTATTCTTTTCCGCATCGGTTATTACGTCAGCCAGACTTCGCTCATTCGTATGGTTGATGGTTTCGAAGATACCGGCGAGCGGGTAAAGTGGAGGCAGGGATTCCGTTTGGGCTGGTCTCGGTCTGCCTGGCGGTTATTCCTGATCGATTTGGTTATCTATCTTCCGGTGGTTTTGGCAGTCATCATCATTTTTGGCTGCGCGGCATTGCCGTTTATTCTGGGTGGTATTGAAAGCAACCAACCGTCGGTTCCCGCTATCCTTGCCGCGGTCGGTATCGCTTTCCTGGGCATTTTCCTCGTAGTGATTGTCGCTTTTGCTCTTTCGCTCATTATGGAACCCATTCGTCGGGTCTGTGTATTGCAAGGTCTGGGTGTCTTTGATTCAATTCGCAATGGTTGGCAGTTGGTGCGTAATCGGTTCAAGGACGTCTTCATCATGTGGTTGCTGATCGTGGGTGTTCAGATTGGTTACTTCATCGTGATGATTCCGGTCGCCATCCTGGTATTTGGCGTGAGTATGTTGCTGGGTGGGGGTACCGGATTGTTAATCTACGCGCTGACAAACGCAGCGGCAACAGCCACGCAAGCCTGGATACCCGCAGTAGTATCGGGGGGGGTGATCTTCTTGCTTGTTATAGCAATACCGTTCCTCTTCCTGGGTGGATTGAAAGAGACTTACCTCTCTTCTACCTGGACGTTAACCTATCGCGAGTTGGTTCATGTAAAACCGCAAGAATTACCATTGCCGCTTAAGCCTGCCCCAGATACAACAGACGTCGATTAGTTTTCTGGCTCATTGAGTTAAACTGCTTTTGCCCAAAGGTCGCCCTGCTACAACAAGCAGGGCGATCGAACTATTTGGATAATAATACCCACTAATAAATATATTAATCCACGTTGATTTTTCGGGAGCGGTATTTTTCATAATCAGGCACCAGCCGGTTATATTCATCATCCATCAGGGGTGAGGAGATCATGAAGTCGGCTGAAGCCCGATTGCAGGCGATTGGTATATTCCATACCACTGCCATACGTAAAAGCGCTTTGACATCAGGATCATGCGGCTGCGGCTCGAGTGGGTCCCAGAAGAAGATCAAAAAGTCGATTTCGCCATCAGCGATCTTGGCGCCGATTTGTTGATCGCCTCCTAACGGGCCGCTTTGTAACTTCTGAACTTCTATATTAAGCTCTTTTTCCAGCAACTTCCCGGTTGTACCGGTCGCATAAATTTGATGGTGCGCCAGTAACACCCGGTTAAACTTGGCCCATTCCAATAAATCTTGTTTCTTATTATCATGGGCAACAAGAGCGATCTTTTTGTCGTGTTCCATGGCTATTTTTTTGTAATTCATGAAATTTTGCTGCTCCTTTTTGGCTTTTTGGGGCAAATTCCCATATTTCCAAGAAATCGGATTTCAATTTCTAAATTTGATTTTTGCCTGAGGCATAGCATCCGTTTTGTAAAAATTTTTTCTGCTAAGAGGAGAGAAAATGATTCGTCTATCTACTCAAGCTGCTATTGTAGCACTGATGGATTTGTTGGGAAGTCTTGAATTGTGAGGGTTTTGGTATTTTGTCTGTAGCAACTGAGCATAAACAATACCTTGGCTGGTCTGGTATTTTGATACTTGTTATATTCAATGGATTAGATAATAATCTGACTTATTAAATATAGCATGAAATTGTTAATTCTCTAATTGAATGCAAACGAACTTACTTTGGTATGTGTGGTGGTTTGAACATTTACGCTTAATAGCGATACTCGACTTTTTACCGCCTTGGCCTTATTGCCCTTCGAATGGCTTGATTCCAACAAAAACCTCATTGCAGTAACTGTCATCATCAAGCTGTGGGTAAGATACGACCTTCGGCTCGAATCCTTCTTCAGCTATGATGTGCAGCCATGTTTCACGCGAGAAAATTCCAAGAACATGATGGTCGTGCTCTGCCTGGATATTACCCTTTTCATCCCGCAGTAAGTAAGCGAAATCAACAACATAAGATGTGTCATTGGGGTCAGGATCCCATACCCATTCGAGATACCGCATTCCTCTCGATTCAATGTCGTTCCCGCCGTGATTGGTGGAAGGCTTAAATGTTTCACGCGTGTAGTCGGGAGCGAATAATGCTACACCACCTGGTTTACAGTGCGTATAGGCTGTTTGAATCGCTGAGCGAAGGTCGGTTTCTGTCGTCATATAAGAAATTGCATCATGGATGAAAACCGCATCGAAAAGGCGATTGAGCCTTATTGTCCGCATATCCCCGGTGAGGTGTTCGCATTCCGGATTGAGGGTCTGACTTATAGCTAGCATGTCAGGTGAGATATCGACAAGCGTCAGTTGAAATCGTGTTTTAAGATATGAGGCATTGTTTCCTCCTCCGCTGCCCAATTCGAGGAGTGTGTGAGGTGGATAATGGCAGTTAGCAATGATTGTATCACCGTAGAATTTTGCTTCTTCTGTATAATCCGATGGCGGGGTAAGAAGATGAAACCAGGATGCCAGATTAGTGTACATTTTTGGGAGAGCTACCATCTGTTGGATTTCCTCAGATAAATCGGTAATATAGATAATATGATCAAAATAGTTTCACTATTGTAATTCCATAAAATGTATCATGCAGGTTTGTCGCCCGTTTATCGATTATCCAGCGTATGGTTCCGGCTTTTGAGCAGGAGAAATTGTAAAAAGTTAATGAAGTGATTTGGAGAATTCGTTGAGTAGCGCGTGGGCCAAATCCTTTGATCTATCAAATGGATTGAATACAGAGTTTTTGGTGATGTCTCCCTGACCTGCAACGCCCAAATAGGGGAATTTGTCGAGTAAAACTGGTTTCATCCCCAGGACAGTACAGAAGTCATGCAAGTATTCAAGCATCTGGTGAGGGTTTGAATATTCTGTGACGCCGACGAGCCCGCAAGGTTTCCCTTTGAGTGGTGATATTATATTTTTATCCCCTTGGGATTCGTAATAGAAAAAGATGGATATCAGTCGCTCGATGAGCGATTGAAATTTTGCAGGCGGAGCCCGAAAATAAAGGGGCGTACCAATCACCAACGCGTCCGCATTAATCATTTGCTGAAGGATATCCATGACATCATCCGATGTGGAGCATTGATAAGCATGTTTCGAACAATAACTTGAACAGATCACTTTGCAGGGATTGAGAGTCTTATCAACAGTATAGATGATATCGCCTGTAATCTCCGGGTTTATCTGGTTCATATCCTTGATGACCTGATCGACAACTGTAGCGGTATTCTTGTTTTTCCTCATCGATCCGACGATACCTAGAATTTTCATTTTGCTCCTTATCCCTTCAGTAAGATTTAGTCGGTCACTGCGTTTTCGAGAATAGATAGTTGCTGTTTGTTGCAATCGACCTCAGCCTGTATGCCATAGGGCAATATGAACATGGGGTCTGTATGTCCGAAATCCATGTGTGTAATAATGGGAAGCCCTGTAAGACCTTCTTCCTTGGATACAACCTGGTGAATGGCTTTGTCATAGTCGATGAATTTTTCAGGAGAAATATAACCGCCGGGTCGGGCGAAAAGAATAGCTGATAACTTGTTCAAGATACCCATGGCAGCATAAACCCGTAAGTTACGTAAAACATCGCTTGGAGAAGGCGCCTCTTCGGAAGTTTCCAGAAAAAGGATAGCGTCTTTCCATTGGTCGGCGTCAGGCCAAAAAGTGGTTCCACGCAGCCAATCCAACACTTCAAAACATCCTCCCAATAAATGGCCCTTGCGAATCCCATCACCTTGAATGAATTTCCACCCTTCGGGTGGGTTCAGTTTGCGCTTGCGGTATTGGTTTTCTGGTTTTGCCCAATCGAGCGTTTCTGCTGTCCAGCCATCCGGGTTGGGTTTGATATTGCCGATTGGTTTGGAAGAAAAAAGTGTTTTACGCACCGATTCAACCATGTACGGAAATAGACCGCCATTTTCTCCAAACCCTGCCATGATTGCAGGGCCGTAAAATGATACCAATCCTGCTTTAAAACAGGCCAGATGAGAGATAGTCGTATCTGAATATCCCATAAATATTTTTGGATTTGACCGGATGATATCCAGATTCAGATAGGGGAGAATCCGGATAGAATCTTCGCCGCCAATCGTTGAAATGATGGCTTTGATTGATGGGTCGGCAAATGCTGCCATCAGATCTTCGGCTCTTGCCTCAGGGTTATTTTCCAACCATGCAGCATCTTTTTTCGCGTGTGCAGTTTCGACGACTGTCAAGCCAAATTCTTTTTCGAGTTGCTGTTTTCCAGCTTCATAACGATGTGGAAAAGTTCCTGGCCCGCCCCATGAAAGGGAAATTGCTGCTACTTTATCTCCAGGCATCAATTTCTGGGGTTTAATCATCCGATCTTCCTTTTATTATGAGGAATGAGGCGAGTTAGTTTTTTATTATCTCAACAATCTGGTTGTTTTCGTTGACAATTGCAACTACTGGATGGTGATTGGCCAGTTCTGTTTCATTGAGCAAGCCATACGCCATGATGATGACTTTATCCCCTACTTCAACCAGATGCGCAGCAGCGCCATTGAGCTGAATATCACCGTGCCCTTTGATTCCTGGTATAACATAAGTTTCCAATCTGTTGCCATTTTCTATATCAACGACTTGTACTTTTTCCCAGGGTTGAATACCAACCGCATCCAAAAGATCAGTATCAATAGTAATTGAGCCAATGTAATTGATATCCCTTGCAGTAACGACTGCCCGATGTATTTTTGCTGTTAAAAATTCGCGTAACATTTTTTGCCTGACTTTTTATAAATGCTTACTATTTTTTTAATGAATTGTTTGCTATATTTTGATTTCTATTGCGCTTCACATAATCGATATTATAACCTACTCGGTTGTATATGCTTTTATAGTCTCGTTTGAACCTTAATATAGATACTTTATCAACCAACTTTATAAATTACTTTGTAAAACCACTTGACTAAGTTGGGGTTTTATTCTAAAATATGAACTATCCATTATTTCTCGTTTAATATAGTTTGATTATTTTCTGACAATGATTCAGGGCTATTCAACTCCGGCAGCAGTTCGGGCTCACAATTTGAGTTATGTTTTGAATTTAATTCGCGATCGCGGTACTATTACCCGCACAGAATTGATTGAGATTACCCGTCTTACTGCCACCACAATTTCAGCGCTTGTCAATGTCTTGATCGCCTCGAAGTTTGTAGAAGAAGCCGGCATAGGAATTTCTTCAGGGGGTAGAAGGCCAATGGTTTTACAATTTAACTACAATGCCCGTTATTTGCTGGGTGTAGATATGGGGAGTACTCACATCACGGCTGTCTTAATGAACATGGCGGGGGAAATTTTGGGAACTTTGACTTATAACATGGATGTAATAAATCATGTGGATGAGACGCTGGAACTCATCCGAAGCATGATTTTTCAGATAATTACCCATAAAAAGATCCGTATGCAAGACTTGCTCGGGGTGGGTTTAACCGTACCGGCGCCACTGGTCAACAGCGTTACCGGAGAATTTATTACCTACTACATGCCGGCTTGGCGTGGTGTGTTGCCAGCGTTGAAATTGAAACCTTATTTAAATGATTTGCCGATTTTTGTTGAAAATGATGCAAATGCAGCAGCGATAGCTGAAAAATGGTGGGGGTGTGGTAGCGGAACGAAAAATCTGGCGTATATTAAGCTGGGTACCGGAATCGGTTCGGGATTAATCATTGACAATGAAATTTATCGTGGTTTCAACGGCACTGCTGGAGAAATTGGACATACAACCATTGAGGCTGATGGAAGGTTATGCCGCTGTGGAAATCATGGTTGTATGGAAAGTTATGTGGGTGTGCCTGGTATCATGCAAGATGCACGCGCTGGTCTTAGCAAAGACTCTACGTGGTCTGGAAATCTTGAAGGATTAAGCATACAGGAAGTAATTCGAGAAGCGAAAAATGGCAACCAGGTCTGTCGCCAGGTCATTATCAATGCAGGTCGTTATCTGGGTATCGGCATCGCCAATTTATTAAATATTGTAAATCCCGAATTAGTCATCCTGGGTGGAGAGCTTGTTGCGGCTGGCGATTCTTTTATGCGGGCTGTGGAAGAGTCTGTCAAAGAACGTACCATTCCTTTTAGTTCAAATCTGGAAAAAATTATTATCGGGGAATTGGGCGTAGATACAGTTGCTATTGGGGCAGCAACGATTGTTTTAAAAAAAGCATTAGATCCATCCAGAATTCATCAAACATTACACAAAAAGCAATCAGGACTAAAAAGAAAGGAGGTGGTTAACTAAACTTATTGTTCTGTAAGGTTGCTTGAGTAAGAAATCTGAACCATGTTCAACTATTTTGGAGGAAAAATGTCAAAGAAGATGTTATCGCTTGTGAGTTTAATTGTCATCTTGGCAATGGCGTTGGGCGCCTGTGCGCCAGCCGCCACCCAAGAACCCGCTGTTCAAGAAGCCCCGGCAGAAGCAGAGGCGCCTGCGGAAACAGAAGCCCCCGCCGAGGCCCCAGCAGAA
>CAZDAW010000056.1:18438-20269 GCA_964503685.1 uncultured Anaerolineaceae bacterium
GCCCCAGCAGAAGCAGAGGCGCCTGCTGCCAAACAGGTTGAGGTTTTCTCCTGGTGGGTCGGCCCGGGTGAGGCTGATGGCTTGGCGGCAATGGTTGAAGTATTCAAGACCATGTATCCTGATATTACCTTTGTCAATGCCGCTGTGGCAGGCGGGGCTGGCACCAATGCGAAAGCTGTTTTAGCCACCCGACTTGCGGCAAATGATGCGCCCGATTCATGGCAAGCGCATGCAGGTCAAGAAACCATCGCTAACTACGTGGCAGCTAATCAGGTTGCTCCGTTGGATGATCTGTTCGCCGCGACCGGTTTGAATGACGTTTTACCTGCAACTCTTCTGCCATTAATTTCACAAGATGGGCATCCCTACAGCGTTCCGGTAAATATACACCGCTCAAATGTTCTTTGGTACAATCCGAAAGTGCTTGCAGAGGCTGGGGTAACTGCGAATCCCAAGACTGATTTCAAAACCATGGATGACTTCTTCGCTGCCTGCGAGAAAGTTAAAGCAGCAGGGAAGATCTGTCTGTCAATGGGCGCACCCTGGACAGCAATCCATCTGTTTGAAAACGTTATGATCGGTACAATGGGGGCGGAAAAATGGAATGGTCTTTGGACAACTCCTCCGACGACCGATTGGGCTGGCGCTGATGTTAAGGCAGGCATTGCCAATTTTGCAAAGGCGCTTTCTTATACCAACGCAGATGCTTCTACGTTGTCTGACTGGCAACCTGCATCCAAGATGGTTTCGGATGGCGATGCTGCCTTCAACATTATGGGCGATTGGGCTTATGGTTATTTCGCAAACCCCGCTCCTAACGGTTTGGCTTTGAAACCCCACGAAGATTTCGATTGGGCAGCTTCTCCTGGTACTTATGGCGTCTTCAATTTCCTCTCTGACAGCTTTGTGCTGCCGGCGAATGCCAAGCACCCGGAAGAAACCACAGCTTGGTTGACCGTTGCCGCTTCTAAAGAGGGACAGGAGGCTTTCAATCCGTTGAAGGGTTCCATTTGTGCTCGTACTGACTGCGACCCGGCTAAATTCAGTGAATATTCACAAGATGCGGCCAAGGATTGGTCATCCAACGTTGTCGTTGGCAGCTTGCAACATGGCGTTGTTGCTGCCCCGGCATGGGCGACCAAGATTGGAACAGCTCTTGGTTTATTCCAGGCCAGTGATCTGGGTGAAACAGCTCAAGCTGACTTCCAAAAAGCGCTTGCCGACGCGTGTGTTTCTGACGGCACTTGCAAGTAATATCGAAAAATAGAGCGAATTTAAAATGGGCGGCTCACCCGAGCCGCCCATTTTGAGCCCAAGTAGTGACGTATTTTTTTTGTTTTAATTCCACACTTGTAATTTGGAGTTCGTTTCATATTCGGAATTGAAATTATCAATATATAATTTTATTATAGTCAACTGTAGTAGAGGTTCGCGTCTGTGGGTGAAAGAGAGGCAATCTATGTTATTTAAGTTCAAATTTAATCCGCCGCGATTTGTTTTGGCAATTGCCCTTATGATATTGGGGGCATTTGCAATTATCTCTCTCTCCAACTCGAAACTCATTTTATTTGGGTCGAATTTTACATCGATTGGTCTCCTCATAGGTGGGTTGGTTTTCTATGCAGGGATTATTGTAATCATCATGATGTTCGAGAATGAGACTATCCTGTCAATTTCGTTATTATTGCCTTCTATTGTTGCGGTTGCAATTTTTGTTTATGGGTTTATTGGCTGGTCCATTCGTGTATCTTTGAGTAAATGGAAAGGTTTAAATCCGGACTATACATGGGCTGGTTTAGCGCAGTATATCAATTTATTTAATAATGATCCG
>CAZDAW010000057.1:0-20167 GCA_964503685.1 uncultured Anaerolineaceae bacterium
TATAATCAACGTGGTTGGGGAGTTTTGTAGACGCGTTGGCAATGCACCCTGCTACTCTCTCTTTTTGCAACCCTTTCTATGGATTTTTGTGACTGTAACGCGTACTCGCGATTCAATTGACACAATTCTCCCTCGCGACTATAATCAACGTGGTTGGGGAGTAGCTGACTACCCAGTGGGCAGGATGGACTGTCGACATACCGGAAAACATTCCCGGCAGCCCAGCAATCTTTTGACCGGCGAGACCACCATGATTGGAATCATGGTGGTTTTTATATGCAAGCGCTAAGAACTATATAAGGAGATCGATTAATGGAACTTGTTACTTCACTACTAATTGCCATCGGGCTGGCGATGGATGCGTTTGCTGTATCACTGGGGGTCGGTACTGCCGGAAGAGCAAATGATTTTAGAGCTAAATTCAGATTAGCCTTCCACTTCGGCTTTTTCCAGGCCGGGATGACTGTTGTCGGTTGGTTAGCTGGCAATACAATCGCTAATTTTATCAACAACTATGACCACTGGATCGCTTTGGGGCTGCTTGGCTATGTAGGAGTCAATATGATCCGCTCTGGGCTCAATAAAGATGGAGAAAGTTATGTAGAAAATCCTTCCAAAGGAAAAACTCTCATGATTCTTTGTGTGGCAACAAGCATCGACGCCATGGCCGTCGGCCTCAGTATGGCAATGATCCATACACCTGTCCTGATACCCTCTATTATCATAGGGGTTGTAACCCTGGCGCTGTCTGCCTTTGGTTTATCTGCCGGAACAAAATTGGGTGAAAAATTTGGAAAACGTATGGAAATTTTAGGGGGGATAATATTACTCTTCATCGGTTTGCGGATCGTTTATACGCATCTCTTTCCGGCTATCCTGTAAACGATATATACGCCACAAAATAATATTAATGCCTGTATCATCCCTGATAAAGCCGCTCAAAATTTTTTGAGGGATAACCATGGGTATAATTCTTACTATAAGGGATCACAGAATCCGCGATAAAGTATAATAAGATTCCACATCATTGAATTCAAGAGGTTATATGAAAACCGCTTTGATACTGATCGATATTCAGAATGACTACTTTCCGGGGGGTAAGAATGAGTTGGTTAACCAGGTACAGGCTGGATTACGCGCCGGTGAAGTGCTATCCGTTTTTCGCGCAAAAAAGCTACCCGTCGTCCACATCCAACACATAGCTAACCGACCAGGGGCAACCAGCTTCATTGCCGGCACGCCTGGAGCAGAAATTCACGCCAGCGTAGCGCCTTTGCCCGGTGAAATAGTCTTCCAGAAGCACTACCCAAGCGCCTTCCGCGAAACGCCGCTGTTGGAATACTTACGTAAGGAACAAGTCACCCATCTGGTCATCGTTGGCAGCCAGACGCAAATGTGTATCGATACCAGCATACGCGCTGCCTTCGACCTGGGATTCGAATGCACGTTAATCCATGATGCCTGCGCCACCAAATCGCTCAAATTCGGCGAGCGCGTTGTTGCTGCTGAAGATGTGCAGGCAGCTTTTCTGGCCGCCATCAGCGCCCGTTTTGCCAAAGTTATCAGCGCAGCAGAATGGATTTCCTCTTTCAACTAATCTTCAGCAATATGTCAGAAGGAGAAGAATTTCTTAATAAATTAATTTTTTAACTCGGTGTTGTTAACCATGAGTTTCCAGAACATCTTGCTTCCTGGAAACTCTGGGGACTTTGGAAATTGCTGAAGAAATGGTTAGAGATTATTCACACTGGTGGACGGTGTAGAAGATTAATCCGATGGGGCGCCATTGTTTTTTGGCCCGGGGCCGCCAAGCCTTGGCATACCAACGTCAAACCCTGGAAATCCGTCAAAACCGCGCACGCTCTTACTACCCTGAGCACTCTCGTTAGCTTTCAAAATCAACTCAGCCTGTTCTTGGGTAATCACACCATCGGTCACTGCCTGATTGACCGCCGACTTATAAGCTGTCTGAAGCGACTCCTGGAACGTCGCATTGTTTGCCAATGCCTGGTAAGCTTTCATTAAATCTGCCTGTTCCTGAGTCATCTTGCCTTCTGTTACCGCTCGATCGATCCCAATTAGCCTGGCTTTTTGATAAGCCTCCTTGAGTTCATCCGTGCTGATTCCCAACGCTTTGGCCAGTAGAGCCTCATAATCGATGCCATTGGATTCCAGCCAACCCATATTACCCAATTTACCATTACCGCGAGACTTATACGCGTCGGCCTGCTTTTGCGTAATCAACTCATCAGCAACAGCCTGAGAAAGAGCCTCATCAGTCGCTGTCTGATAGGCGGCTGTTAGATCATCCACACTGATACCCAAGGCAGTCGCCATATCTTCATCACTGTAGCCGCCGCCTCGACCACCACCTTTTCCGGGTTCGGTCTGCGGATTAGTTACAAAATTCACAACACCTGCGCCGACGTTATGTGATGCAGCGCTGACGGTCTTAAAAGCTGTCACACCGACTAGGGCTACCAATGCCAATGCACTCAGCAAAATAATCAGTCGATAATCTTTTATCCTCATAAACATTCTCCTTTCAATCTACTCATCTCTTACGCATTGAATTAATACAAGAATAACAGTTGCCGGTTAAGAATTGGTTTAGATTAAATAAGAATCGAATAAAATTTCGCCCGATCTTGCCCAACCATATATTTTTCTGGATTTTTGAGCGCAGACAAATAACAAACAGAAATTAGACTGAATACCCCTTGACTATTAGTAGTTTAAATGCTATTATTATAACGTAGTCATTAAACTACGAATAGGAGTATACTCGTGTCCACGCTAAAAGTAATCCGAAATTCATCACTTCTCACCATCGGCATTGCCGAATCCATCAGTCAGATTGGCGACTGGATTTCAATGATGGCCGTTTTTGCCATGCTCGTTTTTAAAGGCGGAGGAGGCGTTATCCAAAGCAGCGGCGTTTTCCTTGCCGGCCTGTTGCCAACCCTTTTAACCAGCCCGTTCGCCGGCTGGTTATGCGACCGCTTCGACCGGAAATACCTGATGATCGCCAGCCAAATCATATCTGGAATGATTATCAGCGGATTGATCTTTACCACGCGCATTGAAATAATCTACCTCTTGCTGGCTTTGGAAGCAGCGACTTTATCGATCATGGCGCCTGCCCGCCAAACTGTTTTGCCGGATCTGGTGGCGCGCGAAGAACTCACCCAGGCAAATGCTTTTCTACAACAATTAACCGGCATCATTAAAGTCAGCGCCCCGGCCCTGGCTGGTCTGATATTGAGCGCTGTAGATCCCCACCAGGCAATTATCCTGGACGTCATATCTTTCGGGGTAGCCGCTTTGATCCTGTTTCGTCTGCCATCTTTACCGCCGCGTCCCCGGGTAGAAACAGTTTCAATTGCGCCATCACCTACCCCGGCTTTGCATGACAAACGCCAACTTCTGCCCACTGCCATTAGAGACGTACCTGAACTTGGCCAGTTATTTCTATCGATGTTTTTAGGCATTTTCGTTATCGTTGGTTTCGACGTTTTATCATCAGTATACTTCCGTGATATCCTGCACGAAAACGAAGGTTTCTACGGGCTGGCAATCGGCCTGGTAGGCGTAGGCACTTTGATGGCTACCTTTCTTCTTATGCTTCGCAAAACAACGGTCAATCCCTGGCGCGATGTAGTTACCGGCATCATCCTACTATCAATGATCGCACTGACAATGGCAATCGCGGCGGGATTAACAGATCTATTCCTTGCCCGATGGATTGTACTGGCAGGTTGTCTGATCGGCGGAATTGGCAACGGGTTAATCAATGTTCAGGTCACAACATTGCTGCAAACACTTACCCCAGCCTCAATATTGGGACAAATTAGCGGATTTTTTCAAAGCACAACAACTGCCGGACAACTCCTGGGTATCGTACTGACGCCGCTCCTCGTACCCGGTTTACTTTCGATGAGCAATTACTTTACTCTGTCTACCGTGGCGCTGCTTGTTCCTGCTGGTTATATCGCAGTACAATTAATTATTCGAGAACGAAAACAACTGGCTGATTCAAGAATGGTTAAATAATCTGATGACGAACAAAACAGGCGAGGTAAATATTCATGTAACAGGCCTCCGCAGTGTAACCGATCAGGCAGGCTGGGTAATCGGGCGTTCCATTGCCCTGGAGTTGGATACTGCAATCGGTTTTGCGTGCGGGAAAATGACATTAGGCGAGTTGCCCGAAGAATTCACTCCATTAGTCCGGGCGTTACCTGCGGAATGGCGTGAGGAATATATCGACCTCCTGGGCGAACCGAAACCTTTTGGCATCATTCTGGAACCGACGGCTATTCTGGCAGACGTGCTCCACGAAGAAGATTACAGCCAGGCGACCCTGGCAATGCGTGAAATGAGCTTTGAAAAGGCTCTGGAGCGCCTGACGGATCAATCAGCGGCATATGGTTTGCAGCCCGATTCAAACCTGTCTCTTCCTGAACGCCTTGTCGATCTGATGATGCGCTTTCGATTGGCGCTCTATTCACAACTGGGCTTTCATTTTGACGCCCAGACGCCTCACATATCTCAGGAATGGCGGCAGATGGAACGTGTCATTCATATCCTGCAAGGGGGCAACCTTCATGATCGCTTCTGGCACTGGCTGGACCGATTTTATTACAACGTTTATCAGCCCTGGGTCGCCCAACGCCAGAATATCATCGATGAGCAAAAAAAACGAGCCATCACTGTCCTGGGCGCCGCCCAAAAGAAAGGCGTCATCCCTGACCTAGCCTGGCTGCCGGAAAAAAATCCTTTGCAGCGCACCCCGGAATTAAGAGAAGCTGTAGAAAATGGGAAAACAGGCGTCTTCTATTGGGTTGAACCCTTTGGGCTTGTTGATAGCTGGATCTTACACCCGAGTTACATCGGGGTTTCATTTTCAGAAACCGATAAAATCTACAGAAATTTCTATGCCCACACCGAAGATGTCGCCAGACGCGCCCAGGCGCTGGCCGATCCGACCCGCCTGGTGATTTTACGTTTGATCCGAAACATCGGCATGACTAACACCGACATGGCCGCCTATTTAGGGTTAGCGCGGCCAACCGTCAGCATTCACGCCCGCATCCTGCGCGAAGCGGGGCTAATCCGCTCACGACAGGAAGGCCGCCTGGTTAAACACGAAATCGTCCCCGAAGAACTTCATCGTTTATTTACCGACCTGGAGCGCTTTCTGGATTTACCGGATGAAGATACTCAATAAATTACTGGTTGAGATAATCTAAAACGCGATCGATGATCGTTGGGAGCGGTTGAGAGGTATCCACATCCAGGTGATCAATCGTCAATGGTTCGAATTCGCGTTTGATACGCTCATATTTTGCTTTATTTCTCCCTGCAGCTACGTTATGTGTAGCAGCAAAGTCTTCCGCCAACCGTTGCAACACAACCTCGTCCGGCGCCCAGCAATAAATCACTTTCAACGGTTGCCCAAGGCGTTCTGCAAGTTTCTTAACCACCTCAATTTGCTTCCGCTTAGAAAACGGCCTGCCATCTAAAAGAATGACCCGTTCTGGGTGGCGAGCAAGAATATATTCAGCCACCTGATAAGAGACCCGGCTGGCCAGTTCATTCTGCGCCGCAGAATAATCCAGCAAAGCCTGTGGAAAAATTCGATCACGGATGACGTCCCGGTCTAAAATATCTGCATCGATCACTTTCACCAATTCGCGAGCCAGCCAGCTCTTTCCAGCCCCAGGTAAGCCGCACAGCAAAACCAACATAGATTCACCTACCGTGCTTTATTGACAGAGCCAAAAAGCTGCATCTTAGCGATAACCGCATTTTTTGATGCATCACGCACCTGTTTGAAGACCTTCCGGGGGTCGCCGGGAACGTTTTTCGCCGAATAATTTTCTAACAGTATTTGTGTAACGGCTTTTCGAATAGCTGTATCAATATTCACTTTTGCGGCGCCGTTTTGAATCGCCTCTTTCATTTTATCATCCGGAATGCTCGAACCGCCATGCAAAACAATCGGAACTGGCGTTACGGAAACAATATCTTTAAGAAGCTGAATATCTACTTCCGCCTGCCCCTCTAATCGTCCGGGAGTATTTCCCCAGGAAATCGCCAGGTAGTCAATGCCAGTAGCAATAGCGAACTCTCTGGCTTCATCTGGCTCGGTGCGTTTTTGAATTTCCTCGCCGGTTTCTTCATCCCAAGTTTCACCGATTTGCGCCTCAACACAGACACCCCGATCATGTGCATATTTCACGACCTTCCGAACTGTCGCGGCATTTTCCTCCAGAGGCAAACGGGAAGTATCGATCATCACCGAATTGAAACCCATATCAATCACGGTTTCGATGATAGTCATATCCGGCCCATGATCCAGGTGAAAATAAAGGGGAACCTGCGCTTCCGCTTTAACAGCCTGAACAAAACAGCGCAGATAATTCAATCCCACATGCCGGACCGTCCCCATTGATACGCCGATAATGGCTGGTGATTTCACCTGATGAGCAGCCTCCACAATTGCTTGCAGTGTTTCCATGTTGCTCATATTGAACTCACCCAAACCCCAGTGATTCTGGTAAGCATCGCGAATCATGTCATGGATTGTGACATTATTGTCCATATTAAACCCTTCCATTTATTTCATCAAAAGCCAATAAAGCCGCGCCAGTGATAATCGCATCTGCGCCCAAAGCCCCCTTACGTAAAACAATCGGACGTGTTTGTGGGTAGACCAATTCTTCAAGAAGTTGATACAAACGATCAAGATTTGGATAAATATCAGATACGGCGCCGCCGCCCAGGATTGTACATTCCAAATCTAACAAATTGTAGGCCGCGCTGATTGCCATTCCTAACTGGATATGGATTTCTTCAATCGCTGATACTGCCCATGGTTCTTTATTTTGATACGCCCGGACGACATCCTCGCCGCTCAATTGCGGTTCAGCCTGTCCGTAAGATAATTGCCCGACCCGCGCGATCCCCTTACCGGCCGAATACTGACATACACAACCGCTACCGCCGCAATAGCAGGGTTCGCCATGATAGATCGTCTTGATATGACCAAACACGTTGGCGGCATTATGCTCACCATGCCAAACTTTGCCATTCAAAATCAGTGAATGACCTATGGCAGTGCCGATTGCCACATAAAGCAGATTATCATAATCTTTTCCGTTACCCAGACGCGCCTCGGCGCCCGCCCCACAGAAAGCATCAGCTTCTACAACTACCGGCAAATGCAATTCTCTTTCCATTATTTCTTTGAGGTAAACATCCTGCCAACCCACGTTCTCACCCACCTTGATGTAACCCTTCTTATAATCGACAACAGCCGCAACTGAAACGCCAATTGCGTCGATTTCGGCAATTTCACGAGCCTGTTCCAGACGCATTTTTATCAGATCGACAAAAGAGCTCACCGGAACCGGAACGCCCAGGTCACGTGCGCGAATTTGCTGACGTTGCAACATCGTTTCGGGTGCAGGAAAAACAGCCGTGCGGATATTCGTGCCGCCAATATCAACTCCTAAAATGGCCATTGCCTCACCCCTCGCGTAAGCCTGTCAAGGCAATACCCTTGATGAAATTACGCTGCAAAACAATGAACATAAATATCAATGGCAAAGCGCCATATACTGCAACAGCCATGATCCGGTTATAGGTTACTGTCAGTTGATTTTCATAAAGCGCCATACCCAAGGGGAGTGTCCGCAAAGCATCGGTATTGATAATCAATAGCGGCCACAAATAACTGTTCCAGGTAGATACAAAGGTAAAGATAGCTACAGCGCTCAAAGCCGGGACGCTTAACGGCCACATGATCTGGGTCAATATTTGCAATTCGCTTGCCCCATCAATCCGGGCGCTGTCGATAAAATCTTTGGGAATACCCATCATAAACTGGCGCATGATGAAAATGCCGATTGCTGAGAGAGACGTCGGCAAGATCAAACCGGCATAGGTATCTACCCAACCCCATTGATAGATTTGCAGATACAGGGGTACGGCGATAACCTCGAAAGGAATCATCAATGTAGAAAGCACAATAACAAATAATACATTCCGGCCTGGATAATCAAAATGTGCAAAACTGTAACCCGCTGCTGAACTGAGTGTTACAGTGATAATAACGGATACGACAGAAGCCAAAATCGAGTTAAGTAAATAAAGTCCAAAAGGACGCGCGCTTAACGCCTCGACATAATTTTCAAAATGCAGACCATCTGGAAGCCACTCAATCGGGAAGGTAAAAACATGTTCAGGCGATTTGAGCGATGTACTGATCATCCAGACCAAGGGGATGATCGTAACCACCACTGCCATCAAAAGAAAAATATAAATCACCGTTTGGGAGAAAATCCGTTTACCCATCTTTCTCACCTCCCCTTAAAGCTCGTAGCTGAAGCAAACTGAAGATCAGGATCATCAAGAAATAGACAACCGACATCGCAGTGGCTTGTCCCATTGCGCCAAAATTGAAAGCCGTCTTGTAAATTAAAAGGGTCATAATCTCAGTTGCGTTGCCTGGCCCACCGCCCGTCATTACTTGCTGGATGGCGAAAGTGCGGAAACCGTTAATAATTGAGAGTACGACAACCAAGACAATTGTCGGGCGAATAATTGGAAGAGTAATATACCAGAGCCGCTGCAAACTGCTGGCGCCATCCAATTGAGCGGCCTCATCATAAACCGCCGGAACAGCCTGCAAACCGGCCAGGAATAAAATCATATAATAACTGGGGGCGTGCCACCAACTTGTGATAATCAAAGCCAGCGGCGCAAATTCAGATCGCGTCAACCAACCTATTGAAGCTATGTGAAAAAAATTGAGGAGACCATTCATCACGCCGCGATAATGAAAGAATAATTTCCAAACCAGGGTCACAGTCAATAACGGTAAAACAGTCGGTAAGAAAAGCAGCGTGCGGATGGGGCCAGAAAATAGTCGGATCTTGCTCAACATCAATGCCAGGAAGAACGAAAGAAACCACACCGGAACGACTGTGCCAAATACATATACAACACTTACCTTAAGCGAATTGATGAAATCAGTGCTGGTCAGTAAATCAACATAATTCTTCAAACCAACGAACACTGCCGGATGCGCCATATCATATTTTGTAAAGCTGATCGAAATCGCCCGGAACATTGGAAAAATGCTGAAGACTAATAAAAAACCAACGGCTGGAAGGGCAAAGAGAAATCCCCAGATGGCAGTTTTCATTCGGTAAGAGACGTGGATATGCGCTAGTCGTTTTTTTGTTAATTCCATTTGCATTATTTTCACCTTATACGCACTGGGGATCCCTGACGAGCAGGGATCCCCACTCAAATTACCGATAAAAATAGGGTTAGAAAATTACTGCCCTCTAACTTTATTGATTTCGGCTGCGGCGCTATCAAGCGCACCCTGGACGTTGCCATCTTGCATGAATTGTTCGATAGCCTTCTTAATAATATCACCTTCTTGAGCCCAGGTTTCGGAACGCCAGACAAAAGTACCCGTAGCGTATGATTGTTTGTAAACCTCTGCATCACGCAATTCTTTTTGTACATCTGGCGATTCGAAGACACCTTTACGACCATTGATATAACCAGCAACCGTGTACATTTCGGCCGGGTCTTGTTCAAGGTAGTTCAAGAATTTCCACGCCTCATCGGCGACTTTAGAGCCAGCGCTGACCGCATAAGCGTAAGTGTGGACAAAGGTTTGCTGATTAGCGGCATCTTTTTGCGGCATCGGTGCAACGACAAAGTTATCGTAAACTTCTGGCGAATTCTCACGCCATGCAGCCGGAGCCCACGGCCCACCAATAACCATCGCCTGACGTTTATCCATGAAGTCCTGGAAAGCGTATACAGCATTCTTTGTTGCCATATCGGGGCCGCTGAGTTTATCTGCACTCAATCGATACCAGGTATCGGTGAACATGGCCACACATTCCGGCGAATTGATGGCTGCTTTACCGCTGTCATCTAACACCTTACAACCGTATTGCTGCGCGCCGCTCCAAAACTGTTGAGCATACCAGAAAGAATCTAATCCCCAGACCCAGTTAAAGCCCATTTGAGTCACATTGCCATTGGCGTCTGTTTTGGTTAGTTTCTTGGCCAATTCAAAGAATTCATCCCAGGTCATCGGTTTTTCTTTCCACTGCTTGACGAGCGCTTCGGCGTCCAAACCAGCTTCCTGGAACATTTGCTTGTTCAAAAAGAGAACGAATGTGTTGTATTCTGCAGGAATACCGTAAATCTTGCCGTCGAAGGTCATCCCAGGTAAAGCAGGCTCTTCGTACAAAGCATTTACACCTGCTTCATCGGCTGCGCCAAAATCAGCGGGATTAACAGGAGCAAGCCAACCCTTAGAGTAAAACTCGGGGAAGAGATAATCGAGCATGTTGATGATATCAGGCGGATTACCAGCGGCAATGGCGGCGCGCAATTTCACTTCATAATCGCCATGAGGGTATTCCACAACCTCGATTTCAACATTCGGGTTATCCTTCTGATATGCAGCTGCCTTCTCCTTAATCCAATCTGTAGCAACGGTGTAAGTATGGTGCCAAAAGGTGATCTTTACTTTCTCACCGCTGGGAGCTGCGGGTTCCTCTGCTGCTGGCGCTTCAGTGGCCGGCGCCTCAGCCACTGCTGGGGCTTCACTTGCTGCCGGCTCTTCTGCCGGAGCGGGGGTAGCCGCTGGAGCGCAACCAGCTAACAGCATGGATAACATAATTACAATTGATAATATTGTAGCAAGAGGCTTATACGACTTAAACATGATCTCCTCCAAGAAATCTCAAGCACTAATAATTTTTATCGACAAATTGATGAGTGATTAATTCGTGATTTTTTAAATTGCACCTCCTTTATTTCCACTGGAATTTCCTGTTCTCAGGATATAATTCAAATAACAATTTCATTCTAACATTCAAGAATGCGGATTTCATCGAAATTTTACCAATAACAGGCTATGAACAGGACTTAAACAGGACATGCCCGCCTCAGAACTTTTCGAACGCCAGGTAGCTCATGCGTTAATGCACCTCTATGACCCTGATGTTTTGATCTCACATCCCTTGTTGGAACAATTTGGACTTAAAAACGGAACGAACCCGGCAGCAGACTTACATAATTTATTGATAAAAAGTATCGAGGCGCTTAAACCCCCTCCATCTGCGCCGATCACCAGTCGAATGTGGAGAGTCTATAATCTATTAAATCTCCGTTACGTACAGCAGCAAGAGCAGGAACAAACAGCTTACCAGCTTGGAATTGGTGTCCGACATTTACGGCGCGAGCAAAAAAATGCCATTCAAATTTTGTCAGAAACACTTGCTCAAAAATATTCCCTGAAAGAATTACACCCCGAACCAGCCGTAACAGACAGCCTCGCCCCATTAAAGAGCGAAATATCCTGGATGCGGTCCTCATATCAGGAAACATCAGCTTCAGTAAGCGATCTTCTTCGTGCAGTCATCCATCTGGTCAGCCCATTGGCTGAAGCCAATAAAGTTCAACTGGATGATTCATGTAAATATTATTTACCAACCGTAGCTATCAGCCCTGCCAGCTTGCGCCAGGCGCTCATCGTTTTGATCTCAAACGCAATTAGCCGAGTTCCAAAAGGTAAAGTTTATTTCTCTACCGAAGTTATCAAGAATACGATTATCTTGAAAATCATAGCCCGTCTGAACGCAGGCATCCTAACAGATGAAACGGCGGAAAACGAGGCTCGGTTAACGGCTGCCAGAGCTTTATTGAATACTGATGAAAATTGTCTCAGCACATCCGAAAAAGAAGATGAACTCATTATCACCTTACGATTGCCGATTGCTGCCTATATCAAGGTCTGCTTGCTGGATGATAATGCTGATATCGGGGAACTGTTCGAGCGTTACCTGGCCGGAACACAATATGTCCTCAGCAGCGCCCAAAATACCGACAACCTGTTTGAATGGCTTGAAGAGCAAAATCCTCAGGTGATCATATTAGACGTCATGATGCCTGGACTAGATGGCTGGGAAATATTGGGGCGATTAAAACAACATCCCCAGACAAGCTCAACCCCGGTGATCATTTGCTCAGCACTGCCTGAACGCGATTTGGCAATTGCGCTGGGTGCAACCGCTTATCTGCCCAAACCTACAAACCGGGCCACATTATTAGAAACACTAAACCAAATCAAATCCGTGAAGCCAGAAGCTCCTCGCTAAGCGTCAAAGCGCTCCGTAAAAATTCCGGGATAGAGAACCCTCCCATCCGGGCAACTTGAATCAGCGGGATCATAATGGGTTGACCGTTCGGATCAGTTGCAGAAAGAATAATCACTGGAATATCTTTCAGGACAGGCGATTGATTCTTTTCGGCCAGAAATGTAAAACCATCCATGCCTGGCATAATGATATCCAATAATATCAAATCGGGTTTCCGTTTGCGCAGCAATTCCAACGCCTGCTGCCCGTTACTGGCTTGTAATACCCTGTATTTATGCGGTTCTGCTGAAAGGATCCGCCCGAACAATTGCAATGCATCAGAGTCATCTTCTACGAGAAGAATCGAACGCACAGATTTTTCAACTGACTGAATGGATTCGATCAATAACTTCGGGGAAATTGGTTTCATCAGGTAACCCGAAATCCCTAAAAGATCACGCGACGTTCGGTCTGGTAACGTACAGGCGACAACCGGCGTTCGTGAGCGCTCCTCATTCAGCATCTGAAGCCACATTTGAGTCTCCTCCGTTTTCTCTCCCCTCACCAACATAACCTGGGCCTGGCCCGCGCGAAGAAGCGCAATCGCCTGTTCAGGCGTATTGGCTAAGTCGACCTCCGCCTCATCCAGGTAACGACTCGCCTCGCTGCTCAAAAAGTTGCCATTTTCAAGGACAATAATCCGCGGTATCACATGTGCATCTGGCGTCAGACGAGATCGTCTCCGCGGACTCCAATCTGGATTGATCCACCGGCCAACATTGCTGGCTTTCAATTCCTCTTTTAATGGCAAACTGAAGAAGAAGCTTGTACCCACACCAGGCTGGCTTCGAACAGACATTTTCCCATTATGAAGCTCGATAAAATTCTTACTGATGTTCAAACCCAAACCGCTACCGCCCTGTTTGCGGCGAATACTGCCATCGAGTTGTTGGAAAGGCTGGAACAACTTGGCTAAATCGCTCTCTGCAATTCCAGGCCCCGTATCGGTTACGGTCACAGTCATATCCCGCTCATCCACAGCAACATCGATTGTTATGCCGCCCTTTTCGGTAAAACGGCCAGCATTACTGAGCAAATTCAACAACACCTGGCGGATCCGCGTCCGATCGCAATAGATAGGGGGAAGATATTCAGGCATTCGAACTTTGAGATATAAACCGTGCAAGGAGAGCATGGGTTGGACAGCAGTGGTCGCTTCATTAATAATTTCCTGGATGGCAACCCACTCTTTGTTTAGGGACATACGTTTGGCTTCGATCTGGCTGATATCCAGCACATCATTTATCAGGTTAGTCAGATGCTGGCTATTGCGATAGATAGCTGCAATATCCGCCAGAAGCGCCGGCGGCAGGTTGACGCCATACATTGCCGGGGCATTCAATATTGCTTCAGAAAAGCCAATGATCATATTCAAAGGTGTGCGTAGTTCGTGGCTAACATTTGCCGCAAATTCGGTTTTGACGCGTTGCGCCTCTTCAGCCTGCTGGCGCGAAGCATCCAGGATTTGGTTAAGCCGGCCCAGTTGAGCATTGGCATCCGAGAGGTCCTTAACCGCCTGGCTCAATTCACTCTGATATTCTCGGGCGCGGGTCAATTCCTCTTGCCCACGGTTATAACTAATCAGAGACCAATGAATAATATTTTCGATGATATGTGAAGCAATCCAGATGACAAACAAAACAATCGTTATCAGGACAATCCCCATACCCCAACTAGCAATCGGCAATATTTCAGACCAATTTCGGGCGATTATATACGAAATCAAGTTAATAAGAATCGCAGCAAATAAACCTGTCCAACGATTAATGAAAAGTGTAATAATAATTATGGGAATAACCAACAGGCAATAAACTGGCTGATTCGGAAGGAGAAATATACCCGCATAGATCGCGATTACCCAACCCAAAGATAGTAAGAGAATAAAAATTTTATGATGCCGATTGACAAACGAAATAGAAAGGATTGAACTCATAATGAGTATCAATCCAATACTTGCGCCTTCCCAGGGATGTACAAAGAGAGACGAACCAAACAAGATCATCATGATTCCACTCACGCAGGATATGATCAGCATCGGAGTGGACGCATCTTCCTGTAATTGCTGCATGGCATCAGCTTTATCATTCATATTGGGGTAAAAGGAATAATTTTCTACTTCGCCCATATCGACTCTCCTGAAAAAGGTTACACCCATATTACCTGGAGAATCATACCATCATATTGAAGCGTATTTAGATCAAACAATATGGCCACAAATAGAATATTAAGTCCTTGTTGTTACGAAATCATATCGGATAACGATTCCCCTCTAATATCTAATGAAACCCTATGATCAGGCAAAACGCCTCTTATTTTTTCTTAACCCGCGCCCCATCCAGGAAAACACGGACCAACTCTTTGACAAACATCTCATCCGTATCGGTATCACGCAAAGCGCTATAAGGAATAAAGATGCCAGATATCGAACGAATAATTAATGGCCCCAGGAAAAGTTGTAACACCGAGGCGGCTGAGATCGGTCTTAATACGCCCTTATCAGCCTGATGTTGAAAATAATCGCGCAACGGCAGCCAGATGGCCTGTTGAATGCGACCCAATAAGATCGGCGTCAATTCCGGATGCTTCCGCACAGAACCCATGAACATCGGGAAAACTTTCGAAATCTTACTATCCCGTAAAATTTGCAAATACAACAGGGCTGCATGGGTGAGGTACTCTTCAGGATCCTGGTCTATATCGCTCTCCAAAAGGTCATGTAAACTATCAACCATTCCAACACTGTAAACACAGGCCTGAAACAGGCTTTGTTTGTTTGGAAAATAATGGTAAATCAATGCCGCGCTATTCAAACCGGCAGCTTTTGCAATAAGGCGGTTACTGGCGCCTTCATAACCATGTTCGGCAAAACAATTCACTGCAGACTCAATAATAGCTTTTTTTCTGGCTTCATGTTGAGTAGGTGGACGTCCCATCTCAATTCCTCTTCGATCTCACCGCGCCAATGCTGCAAATACATCCTCCAGCATTGCCTCCCCCTTTTGAATAGAAACTATCCTGATATTTGACGCATTCAATGCTTCCTTGATAAGCGCTTCCCCAAATCCGGGCTGAACGATAACACGTAAATGGTCGCCTGTCAAATTGACTGAGGTAACTTCTTCAACATCATTCAATATATTCAAACCTTCTAACAATGGCGAGCAATAAAGCTCCCATATATCCCCTTTGATAAATTGTTTCTTTAACGCCAGCGGTGTATCCATGGCCAATAACTTACCATCCCGCATCATCCCAACTCGCCGGCAATATTCCGCTTCATCCATATAATGCGTGGTAACCAGAATTGTGACTCCGCTTGAAGCAAGGGTATAAATCAAATCCCAAAAATCGCGTCGGGCGTTGGGGTCAACCCCCGATGTAGGTTCATCCAAAAACAGGATTTTAGGTTTATGCACCAAAGCAATTCCCAGCGCCAGGCGCTGCCGCCAACCGGCAGAAAGCTCACGAGTAAGGGTATTGTTATGCTCTTCCAATCCGCAGAGCAGTAGAGCCTCACTGATCTGAGCCTTATTCGTAATACCATAAGCGCCGGCGTAGAAAGCAAGGTTTTCGCCAACGCTTAAGTCATCGTAGATGGCAAATTTTTGCGACATATAACCAGCTTGGGCTCGAATTTCTTCCGATTCTGTAAAAGAGTTGAAACCCAGAACATACGCTTCCCCACTGGTAGGTTTAAGTAATCCAAGCAGCATGCGAATGGTGGTTGTTTTTCCACTTCCATTTGGACCAAGATAACCCAGTATTTCACCCTCATTGAGTTCAAAGGAAACGTGATCGACTGCCACAAAGCTGCCAAAATGACGAGTCAGGTTATCAACATAAATCACAGGAAGAGGGGACATACTTCACTCCAATCTCAAACACCGGCTTCAAGGACTTTTTTCAGGTTATTCAAGTTCTTTTCCATCTGGGCTTTTACCTGTCCTTGCAGAACTCCTTCAGCAACCTTTAAAACCCCTTCCGGTTCAGCCTGCCCTGATAGGGTGATTTTTGTTCCACTCCCTGCTGCCTTGAAATTGATGACAGCCTGAATGGTCGTCGGCCCGGATTTCATTTCGTAGCCAAATTTACTATCCGGTTCATATTCGCGGATGACCAGCAAACCTTCAATTTTTCGACCGATCATTTCGGCAGACACTTTGTAGGTTGATCCAACGCCTATGGGCTTATTTTCCACCGGTTGAATAGAAGTCACTGTCGTTTGCCAGTGTGGTAAATTTGTCAGATCGGTTACATAGTGAAACACTGCGGCAACCGGCCGGTCAATGAGAATTCCCAATTCCAGGGTTATCATAACTCTTCTCCTTCATTAACCTGTGATAACGAGACAAACACATCTTCCAACACCGGAGGAATCGGTCGTGCAGCAATAAATTCGCCCCCGCTGGAATGAATGGTTTCTTTAATTTGTTGAATAATCGAATCTTCAAATTTGCCGCGCAGGCGTAAATGCAAACAATCACCGAATGCCCTGACATCTTCGACGCCGGGTAAACCGGACACACTTTGCCTGATTAACGGCAAAGGATTCCCGCGTACTTCAAGAATCCGGTCTGTGAGGAGGGACCTTAGTTCTCCGGGCGCGCCTTCAGCGATCAGTTGACCTTTGCGCATAAAACCAATTCGATTACATCGCGCCGCCTCATCCATATAAGGCGTTGAAATTAAAACTGCCGCCCCTTCTTCGTTACTTTTCTCACTCTTTCCCACCGTCGGCAATGAAACCAGGCGAATAATAAGCTGCCAGAAATCCTGACGAGTCAATGGATCCACGCCAGTCGTCGGTTCATCAAACAGAAAAACCCTCGGTTTGACCACCAGAGCAGACGCCAAACCCAGTTTCTGACGCATCCCCCCTGATAGCTTCCCTGCGAATCGATCTTTAAAATCGGCCAGCCCAACAAATTCCAAAATCTCCATGCAGCGCGGCTGCCACTCGTCTGGCTTCAGCCCGCGTACATCGGCAAAAAAACGGATATTTTCGAGTACGGTTAAATCTTCATACAATGAAAATCGTTGAGATAAATAACCGATGTGTGAGCGGGCTTGCTCCACCTGATTCTTGATATTAAATCCGGCAACAGCGATATCACCCGAATCAGGATGCAAAGCGCCGCATAGCAGGCGGATAGTGGTCGTTTTTCCAGCCCCGTCTGCTCCAACCAACCCATAAATCTCACCAGCCTGGACATGAAGGGATACATCCCGGACGGCATGCACTTTCCCAAATGATTTATTCAAGTTTGACGCTGAAATTAATTCGGCCATGGATGATGCTCTTTTCGCTCACCGATGAAAATATGAAAAGTGTTTACAAAGAGTGTTAATAAACATCAAATTAAGGATTGAAGACGACATCAGCAGGCATGCCCGGTTTAAGTTTTCCAGTGGCGTCTTCCAATTTCAGCTTGACAGCAAAAACCGTGTTCCTGCGTCCATCAACGGTCTGAACATTTCGGGGAGTGTATTCCGCCTGATCAGAAATATAAACAACCGTTGCTTTAAACGATGCGCCGGGGAACGAATCTACCGTCAGCAAAGCAGTTTGATCCAGCGAAATTTCACCGATACGGTATTCGGGCACATAAACAGTGATTGCGAGATCGGAAAGATCCGCTATCGTCATTACCATCGAACCGGGGGCAACGAATTCACCGGGTTCAACCAGTCGGGTGAGAACAACGCCTTCAGCCGGCGAGAGAATGGTTAATTGTTTGATTTGTGTATCAATTAAAGCCAGGTTCGCTTCTGCCTGCTTAACAGCTGTCTGCGCCTGGTTCAGGCCTGCTTTGGCCTGATCAACAGCGGTTTGAGCAGCAGCCAGCTTGAGAGATCGTTCACCGGTATCAAACTTGCGCGCATGATCCATGGCAGTTGCGTAAGTTTCCCGGGCAACGCTCAACTCTGCCCTCGCAGTCAGAATTTCGTCTGCCTCATCGGTTGTGAGAAGATCAGAATAGGCTTCCTGGGCATCATCCAGTTTATCTTTCGCGTCGTCATAAGCATTTTGAGCAGCGTCACGCAACTCCGCATCATTGGTGATATTATTGACGCTTTTCAATACCTCATCTGCGATCTTGAATGCCTGCCGTGCATTCAATAAATCTTGTTCAGCATTAAGAAAAACTGCGCTGGATACTTTCTCTTCGAGGAATTGCAGGCGTTCTGACTTCTTTTTTAAATCAGCTTCAGCAGCTTTGACCTGTTTGTCAACCACTGCTATTTGCTCTGCTGTAGAGAAAAACCAATTCGGCTGTTCAAACTCACCCGGTTTGCTTTCCGCCCAATCACGTTTACGCGTGACCTGATCTTCATTCAGACTTGTTTGCAAAACAATGGCGTATTGCGATTGTGCTGCCGTTAGGGTTGTTTCAGCAGTGTTCGCCGCAGCAATAGCTGTTTCCAATGCTCTGGCGGCAACCAGACGTTGCGCCTCTAAGATTGTGTCATCCATTTGAATAACGATATCTCCGGCTTTTACGTTATCACCCTCATTAACCTTTACTTCGCTGATTTTTCCGGAGAATTCAGGGGAGATTGAAATTTCGGTCGCTTCGATCGTTCCTGACGCCGACAACAGGGTCACATCCTGGCGATTCCGATTCTGCCAGATAAAGTAACCTGCAACAGCAAGGATGATCAATAAGACAAGAACGATGATCTGAATAGGTGGTCGTTTGTTGGTCATAAGTATCTCCTGTATATGGCTAAAAATAGCAACTGCTATCAGGCGTCAAGTGTTTTTTCTTTCCATCCGATTTATCGTTAATCCAGTCGCTTGCGGAAGCGTAAGGCGGCTGCGCCCATGATGACGATCCCAAAAAGCACCAGGGCAATAACCTCTCCCTGAATGGATTTCAAATCCACGCCCTTCAAAAGCAACACTCTGATTATTTTCAAGAAATAACGCAACGGAATTGCATAAGAGAGTAGCTGCAGAAATTTGGGCATGTTTGCAATCGGAAATAGAAATCCGCCTAAAAATATGGCTGGAAGGAGAGTCATAAAAACTGTGAGCATGGCCTCTTGCTGGGTATTGGCAACCGTTGAGGCAAATAATCCGATTCCCAGGCCTGATAAGAGAAAAATGACACAACAAAGGGCAATTAATAAAAGCGAGCCACGGATGGGAACTCCAAACCAGAAATGCCCGATGGTAATCACTTCTGCTGCATCAAAAAGTGAAAGGATGATATAAGGCGTAAGCTTACCAATCACCAACTCCATCGGGCGAATAGGGGTAATAATCAATTGCTCGATTGTGCCTCTTTCGCGTTCGCGTACGACCGATGTTGCCGTCAGAATGCCAGTGATCGCATAGAGAATCAAACCGATCACACCCGGGATCATGAAATAAGATGAATTCATATCCGGGTTGTACCAGACCGACGTGCGTACTTCGACCGGCAAGGACACGGATGTTTTTTGACTTATTTGGGTTAACCGTTGGGCAAGTATTTCGGTGGCGTAAGATTGCCCGATGAGCTGCGCTGCCGAAAGCGCCGTAGAAGCCATAGTCGGATCGGAGCCATCGAGGATAAATGCGACCTGAGCATTGCCTTTTTTTACCCGAGTCGCATAATCGGGTGGGATGATCAGGCCAGCGTTAATACTGCCATTTTCAATCAACGCTTGAATTTCTCCCATCGAATTGACCGATTGGATGATTCGAAAATAATCTGTTGCGCGGTAAGCATCCAGAAAGACGCGGGCTTCGGGACTTTTGCTCTGGTCAAATATCGCCATAGGAATATTACGCACTTCATTTACGGCAGCATATCCCAGCAGAAAAAGCTGTATGAGTGGGATACCCAAGATGAGCGCCAGCATACGCTTGTCTCTGAATAACTGGATGAATTCTTTACGAATAATGGCAATTAAACGCGATTTCATTCAGGCTCCTG
>CAZDAW010000058.1:0-20166 GCA_964503685.1 uncultured Anaerolineaceae bacterium
GCGGGTGGAAAGCGGGCGGCGGGGGGGGCGGGCATTCGTGCGCTTGTGCTTGCGCTTGCGCCTGCGCCGGTTGCGCCTGCGCTTGCGCTGGCGGCGGAAGGTAACTTCGATTGCACCAGCTTCTAACTGATGCTAAACTTATATCGGTTGTTTTATTTATCAGTTTATTTTATGCTTAATTGAATCAGGAGAAACTCATGAAGACCTTCAAAATTATCGGCTTTATCGCTGCGGCTATCTTGATCTTTTTTGGCGTTTTATTTATCTGGGGGGCATTCAGTTCTCAGGGCGGGGGCGGCGGATGGATTGTTATCGGTCTGATCAGTGTGGCAATCGGTTTCGTGATCATCTATTTCGCGGCGCGCTCCAGACCCACGGCTGGCGCCGGCGAGAATGTCACCTATAAGATCGACCTGCCCGGTAATGTAAAGCTTGACAGCCTCAAATGCCAGTCTTGCGGCGGCGTGTTGACTGCCGATAATATCAAGATGGTTAACGGCGCTCCAATGGTTAACTGCCCTTATTGTCATACGGCTTATCAATTAACTGAAGAACCCAAGTGGTAGCTCTTCAACAGGAGGGCTTTCTGATGAAAAAGAAGATCTGTTTTATCGTTTTGGCAGCAATTTTGCTGCTAACTATTCCGGGCGTTGCCCTGGCGCAAACCTATCTCTTTAAGGTTACAAAAGAGGTTGTTAACGTTTTCTGGAATGAAGATGGGTCGTCAACCATCGATTATCTCTTTGTATTCGATAATGACCCCAACGCATCACCGATTGATTATGTGGATGTTGGCGTACCCAACAGCAATTATGATCTGAACAGCGTCAGCGGTGAGATCAATGGGACGTCGATCACGGATATTCAATCATCCCAATATGTCAAACCCGGAATAGCTTTTGGCCTTGGTTCGAACGCAATCCAACCCGCTATGGCCGGAACTGTTCATGCCTACATCGGACGGGTGACCAACGTTTTATATCAAGACTCCAATGATGAAAATTATGCCAGCGCAGTGTTCTCTCCCACGTGGTTTGGTTCAGAATATGTCCAGGGTACAACAAAACTGACTGTCATCTTTCACCTGCCGCCCGGAGTTCAACCGGAAGAACCACGTTACCATAAACCGCAGAGCTTTCCTGGCGTTGATGAGCCTGTAGCAGGAATTGATGAGCAGGGGCGCATCACCTATACCTGGAGCAGCGAGGATGCCAATGCTCACACCCAGTACACCTTCGGCGCGTCTTTTCCTAAGAAATATGTACCTGCTGATACAATCGCGGCAAAGCCTGGTTTCTTCGCAGAATTGATGTCCATCGTGGGAGATATGGGGCCAACCTGTTGTTGTTCAATCGGGTTTCTATTACTATTTGTTGGCGGCCCGATCTGGGGGGTTTATAGTTCACGCAAGCGTCGTTTGCAATATCTACCGCCCAAGGTTTCGATCGAAGGTCACGGTATCAAACGCGGTCTGACGGCTGTCGAAGCGGCAATTTTAATGGAACAACCCATGGATAAAGTGTTGACGATGATCCTTTTCTCGGTGATCAAGAAAGGGGCAGCTAGAGTGACTTCCAAAGAGCCATTGACCATCGAAGTTGCCCAGACCCTGCCTGCTGATCTGCAGACTTATGAAATAGAATTCCTTGATGCTTTCAAGGGTGCAAAGGCAGAGCAGAAGAACGTTTTACAAAAAATGGTCGTGAATCTGATCAAGAGCGTCTCAGAGAAGATGAAAGGTTTCAGCCGCAAGGAAACTATCGAATATTATCAGAGTATCACCGATAAAGCCTGGAAACAGGTGGAAACCGCGGGTACGCCGGAGGTCAAAGGTAAGCTGTTCGATGAGAATCTGGAATGGACGATGCTGGATAAAAACTACGATGACCATACTCGAGATGTCTTCCGCCAGGGCCCCGTATATGTTCCCATGTGGTGGGGGCATTATGATCCAAGTTTCGGACACGGACATGCCGGCGGTTCCATCGGTAAACCATCTGTCCAAACTTCAATCCCCTCTTCATCCGGTCAAAGTTCAATGCCCAGCCTGCCGGGCGCAGACTTTGCTGCCTCGATGGTCAATGGTGTGCAGGGCTTTGCCGCAGGTGTGGTTGGCAATGTTGCTGCCTTTACCAGCGGAGTGACTCAAAAGACGAATCCAGTCCCCGTTTCGACCAGCAGCGGCAGATCTGGCGGGGGCGGCGGTTGCGCTTGTGCGTGCGCCTGCGCTGGTTGCGCCTGCGCCTGCGCTGGCGGCGGAAGATAAACCAGCCTGATGAACCTCTTATCGTTTTTTAAATCGCAGGGTAAGAAAAAGCTCTCCCTCTTTCCTCAAGCGGGGTTGTATCACTACCAACGTCAGAATGAGCAGGAGAAAGCCAGAATACATTTGCGGATTGACCCGGATGGGAATGGCGTTTTGTTGATCAATGCCAGCCGCATTCTGCATCTGAATGGCACCGCCGCGGCGATGGCTTTTCTGGCGCTGAATGAGGCGCCAGAAAAGGATGCCATTACTGCCCTGACGCGACGTTACAGCGTTTCTTCAGCCCAGGCAAAATCGGATTATAATCAATTTACCAGCCAATTGGATGAACTCATTCGTCCAGATGGTGCCTGTCCGATTCACGACCTTGAGCTTGAGACCACGCTGCCTTTCAGCGCCCGACCCACCGCGCCCTACCGTATGGATCTGGCGCTTACCTATCGCTGCAATAACGACTGCGCCCACTGCTATAATCCCCGGCCACAAAAACTTGACGGAGAACCAGCGCGTTACCAGAACGAGGAATTGACAACAGTTGAGTGGAAAGAGGTTATAGACCGCCTATGGGAATTAAGCATTCCCCATATCGTTTTTACTGGCGGCGAGCCGACCTTGCGTCCTGATCTTGCTGAACTGATTCATTACGCTGAAGAAAAAGGGCAGATTACCGGATTGAATACCAACGGACGGCGTCTTAGTGACCCAGCCTACCTGGACGAACTGGTAAGCGCAGGGTTGGACCACGTGCAGATCACTCTCGAATCGCATGATCCAGATATTCATGATGCTATTGTATGCGCCAAAGGCGCCTGGCGGCAGACGACAGACGGTTTGAAAAACGTTCTGGCTACCCGCCTGTTCGTGATGACTAACACGACCCTGCTGCAACAAAACAGCAAGGCGATGGATAAGACACTGCAATATCTTTCCGATTTGCAGGTACCCACCGTTGGATTGAATGCTCTTATCTATTCCGGGCGCGGCAAAGTGGTTGGTTCGGGGTTACGTGAGAAGGAATTGTCCCCTCTGCTCGATATGGCCAGCCGGCATACCGAGTCTCATAAGCAACGGTTGATCTGGTACACGCCGACGGAATACTGTCATTTCGACCCGGTGCAAATGAATCTGGGAGTTAAAGGCTGCACTGCGGCGCTCTATAATATGTGCGTCGAGCCCAACGGCGATGTGCTGCCCTGCCAGTCGTATTACCGGGCATTGGGCAATCTGTTGCGCGATCCCTGGGATTCAATCTGGAATCATGATCTGTCGATTCGATTGCGCGAACGGAAAGACATTGATAAAAAGTGTATTGATTGCGCTTTATTAGCTGAATGCGGCGGCGGTTGCCCGCTCGCCAGAGAAATATCCTGAAATTATTTAGCCGGAGGTATCTTATGACCAGCATCCTGCAACGAGTTCTTGATCGATTTGCTCCCATCCGTCCTTTACAATCAGGCACCTATCACTTCCAGTCGCCTCCTGAAACGAAGCCGCCATACCGTTTACATCTGCGTTTGGAACCGGACGGCGAGGGTATTCTCATTGTCAATGCCAGCACCATCCTTCACCTCAACCAGACGGCGGCAGAGTATGCCTATCACTTGATCCAGCAGACTCCTGTCGATCAGGTTGCTGCGACTATTGCCGGACGTTATAAAATTGGACGGGATCAGGCTGCCAAAGATTACCAGGATATTACTGACCGTATTCAGACTCTCATTACCACGCCTGATCTTGATCCGGTGACTTTCCTCGATTTTGAGCGCCGAGACCCATATGCTACAAAACTCTCTGCACCGTTGCGACTGGATTGCGCCCTGACTTATCGGGTATCCGAAGGCGCTGAACAAAACGTTGCCCCCACAGACCGGGTGCGCCGTGAGTTGCTTTCGGAGGAATGGTTCACAGTGTTCGATAAAGCCTGGCAGGCCGGTGTTCCCCATATTGTTCTCACTGGCGGCGAACCGACTTTGCGCCCTGATTTGCCTGAACTGATTGCTCACTGTGAGGCGACAGGGCAGGTTACCGGATTGTTAACTGACGGGCTACGTCTTTCTGAAACGGACTACCTGCACAAGTTGTTGGAAAGCGGGTTGGATCATCTGATGATCGTTTTGCAGCCAAATAAAGACCAATGCTGGGAGGCAATCCGTGATGCTGTGGCTGAAGACATCGCGCTCACTGTGCACTTAACTTTAAGCGAGCAAAATAAAAATAAAGCCGCCTCTTACGTTGAACGGCTGGCCGGAATCGGCGTGACAAAATTATCCCTGAGCGCCAGCCACCCATCACTGGGCGCAGCGCTGCAAATATTGCGTCGTACTGCCGCCGAGAAGCAGATTGATCTGGTTTGGGATATTCCCGTGCCCTATTCAGCAATCAATCCCATTGCCCTGGAAATGGATGAAGAGTCATTGCCCACCGGCGCAGGCCAGGCCTGGTTGTACGTTGAGCCAGATGGCGATGTGCTTGCAGCCCAGGGCGCCAGGCAGGTGTTGGGCAATTTATTGACCGACGACTGGGATAAGATCTGGAAAAACCATTGAAATAAGCAAATGCCTTTTTCGATAGAGGATTGGCGCCAGCGTTATGCCCAACAGGCTGCCTGGACAGAAAACCTGCGGGATTACATCTTTAAACGTGTTCAAATCCAGAGAGCGAATCGTGTATTGGAAGCAGGCTGCGGCGTTGGCGTAATCACAAGCTGTTTGCATTCATATACCCGGGCAGCAATTTTTGGTCTGGATATCGATCCGGCAATGACGCGTTATGCCAGTCAAGTCGTTGACCCTGGCAGTTTTTTTACCACCGGCGACGCCTATACCTTGCCCTACCCTTCACAATGCTTCGATGTTGTTCTCTGCCACTTTCTTCTGTTATGGATCGCTTATCCGGAAAAAGTCTTGCGCGAAATGCGCCGGGTTGCCCGATCAGGTGGGTATGTTATTGCTCTGGCCGAGCCTGATTACGGCGGCAGAATCGATTACCCGGAGGCGCTGGCCGAGATTGGACAACTACAAGCCGTTTCCTTAAAGAATCAAGGCGCAGACCCATGCATTGGACGAAGGCTGGCGGCGATATTTAATCGTGCTGAGCTAAAAGATGTGGAGATCGGTTTACTGGGCGGTCAATGGCAGATGAGGACGCAATCACCGCTGGAGTGGCGCGTTATGCAAGAAGATCTGGTGGATATGATAAGCCCGCAAAAACTGGAGAGTTTTCGTCAGATGGATGCCGCCGCCTGGGAAAGGGGTGAGCGTGTTCTTTATGTTCCGACTTTTTATGCGATAGGGAAAGTTCTGTGATTATTCTATTTGGATATAAAAAATGACCCCTTTTCTTCAATTATTGATAAGTCTTGCTATTATCATCACTGCTGCCAAGTTGGGGGGGTATATCAGTTTTCGAATCGGTCAACCCGCAGTTCTGGGAGAGCTTCTTATTGGGATAGTCCTTGGCCCGTCGATCGTGGATATCCTTCATTTTTCATTTATTACCGATCAACATTTGCCAGATGAGATTCATGCTCTGGCTGAAATAGGCGTATTGCTGCTCATGTTTTTAGCGGGGCTGGATTTACACCTGGCCGATCTGGCGCGTTCCAGCAAAGTTTCGGCTTTTGCCGGTACGCTGGGTGTTATATTCCCCTTGGCAATGGGGACTGGTGCAGGTTTGTTGTTTTCAATGAATCTGCAATCTGCGATTTATATTGGATTAATTCTCGCGGCAACAAGCGTCAGTATTTCTGCGCAAACGTTGATGGAGCTTAATGTGATTCGCAGCAGGGTGGGAATTGGACTGCTCGGGGCGGCGGTTTTCGATGATATTTTGATAATCCTGGGTTTGTCGATTTTCACGGCGCTATCTCAACCGGCTACGGGCGGCGGTTTTGGGGAAGTCTTTTTTATTATTTTACGGATGGTCCTTTATTTAGGGATTGCTTCGCTGGTGGGCTGGCTGGTCTTTCCCAAGATCAGTCAGCGCATATCAAATCAACCGGTCAGCCAGGGCTTAATCGCCTTTGTGTTCGTGACGATTTTGTTGTATAGCTGGTTTGCCGAAGTAGGCGGCCAGATGTCCGCGATCATTGGCGCATTTTGGGCGGGTTTATGGTTTGGAAGGACGCCCTTAAAGGAACGAATTGGCAATGGGATTTCGATCATTGCTTATGGTATCTTTATTCCAATATTTTTTGTTAATATCGGCCTGTCTGCCGATGCTCACGAGTTGACGATTGGCAGTTTACTTTTATTATTGGGAATGTTGGCTGTCGCTATTTTGGGGAAGATCCTTGGAGCCGGGTGTGGAGCCAGGCTCGGTGGTCTTTCCTGGCGCGAGTCCCTTCAACTCGGAATTGGGATGGTGTCGCGGGGCGAAGTCGGTTTGATTGTAGCCGCGGTCGGGGTTTCAAGTGGGTTGATACAATCTGAAACGTTTGTTGCACTGGTGGGGGTGATAATTTTAACGACCATCCTGACTCCTATTTTTTTACGCATATCATTTTCCTATAAGCCTAAATTGTCAATTGCAGAACAGGAATCTAAGGAAGGAGCATGATCATGAGTTATATGGTGATTTTAATTGTTGACGATATCAGCCAATGCCCTGCAGTTCTGGATGCCTGGGAGGAAAGCGGCGTTTCGGGAGTGACCATCTTATCGAGTACGGGAATTGGTCACATCCGCAGAGCGGGACTGCGCGACGATATGCCAATTCTGCCCAATCTCGCTGATTTTTTCGATCGAGAAGAGGTGCAACACCGCACTCTGTTGTCAGTTGTTGAAGATCAGGGAATGGTGGATAAACTGGTTACAGCGACCCAGAAAATTATTGGAGACCTGGAATATCCGCACACAGGATTTATGTTTGTTTTACCGGTGAATCAGGTTTATGGGTTTGGAAAACACCGCGAAGATCGTTCAAAAGAATAGTGTGTTTTCAAAATTCAAGTGAGATGTAGATTATCAGTATTTTTGGGATTAAGAAAATGAGTTGATAAATTCTTATGGAATCGATTAAAGAACTCTACCGGATCGGATACGGTCCATCCAGCAGTCACACGATAGGCCCGCATCGGGCAGCAGAACGCTTTTTACGCGAGCATTCCAATGCAGTAGAATTTCGGGTTACGTTATATGGCAGTCTGGCAGCTACCGGCAAAGGTCATATGACGGATGCCGCCATCAGCGCAACGTTTGATCCTCTTCCTGTTGAGTTTGTGTGGAAACCTGAAGTCGTATTACCTGAACATCCCAACGGGATGTTATTTGAGGCTCTTGATGAGCATAAGGTGACGCTGGCAAGCTGGACAGTGTTCAGCGTTGGCGGCGGAGCTTTGCGCGAGGAAAATGAAGTCCCTTCCAACCGCCGGGTTTACAACCTGGATACAATGACGGCGATTCAAAAATACTGCACTCAAACAGGAAAATCGTACTGGGAATATGTTGAAGAACGTGAGGGTAAAGACATCTGGGAATATTTACGCGCTGTACGCCAGGTAATGTATGAGGCCATCGAGCGTGGTCTGCAAACCGAAGGAGTATTGCCAGGTGGTCTGGGTGTGGCGCGTAAGGCCTCGACGATTTCGCGTAAAATATTTCTGGCAAATTCCAATTTCTTGACCCGCGGATATTTAACAGCTTATGCTCTGGCGGTGGCAGAAGAGAATGCAACCGGTGGGAAGATTGTTACTGCACCAACCTGCGGTTCGTGCGGTGTTCTGCCTGCTGTACTTCACCACATTGAAGACAATATGCGCTGCGGCGAAGAGATGGTACTGCATGCCCTGGCGACTGCCGGTTTGATTGGTAATTTGATCAAGTATAATGCTTCGATTTCAGGCGCCGAAGTGGGCTGCCAGGGCGAAATTGGCGCTGCCTGCGCCATGGCAGCCGGCGCGGCTGCGCAAGTTTTGGGCGGAACGATCCGTCAGATTGAATATGCTGCAGAAATGGGATTGGAACACCACCTGGGTTTAACTTGCGATCCGATTGGCGGATTGGTACAAATACCGTGCATCGAAAGAAATGTGTTCGCTGCCACCCGGGCTTTGAGTTGCGCCAATTATGCCAATTTTTCCGATGGCAGCCATCGTGTTTCGTTTGACGAAGTGGTTGAGGTCATGGAACAGACAGGGCATGATCTGCCTTCACTTTATCGCGAAACTGCCAGCGGCGGGCTGGCAAAAACCTATCGTTTTCCACCAAAACCCAACCACAAACATCAATGAAATTTTAAGGATCCGATATATTAATCAATATTCCCACTCTTATAAACGGGTTTTATTGGTGCAGCCTGATGCTGATTTTATGCGTCAGGCTGTGCTGTCAGTTCATGCGATATCCGTTATAATAGCACGATCATGTCGATTCATATTCTTTCCCCTGAAGTTGCCTCACAGATTGCCGCCGGCGAGGTTATTGAACGTCCGGCGTCGGTTGTGAAAGAATGCCTGGAGAATGCTCTTGATGCAGGCGCTCATCGGGTAGTCATCAAGGTCGAGGGCGCTGGTCGGCGTCTGATCGAAATATCAGATGATGGCTGTGGTATTCCGGCAGGCGAACTCGCCTTGGCTGTTGAGCGGCATGCCACCAGCAAATTGAGTCGCGCTGAAGATCTGTTTCAGATCGGCACGCTTGGTTTCCGCGGCGAGGCGCTGGCTTCCATCGGTTCGGTTTCACGCCTGACGATCACCTCTCGCGTCGAAGATGAATCGGTTGGGGCGCGTCTGCGCGTCGAAGGGGGCAAAAATGATGCTGTGGAGCCCATTGGAGCGTCTATTGGAACGACGGTCCGTGTAGAAGATCTTTTTTATAATGTGCCAGCCCGTCTAAAATTTCTAAAACAGGATGCTACCGAACGCCAGCAGATAGACGCTCTGGTCACCCGCTATGCCCTGGCATACCCCCATGTGCGTTTTAAACTCATACAGGAAGGCAAAACAATATTGCAGACGGCGGGGAATGGCGACCGACGAGAGATTCTCGCCAACCTTTACGGTGTGGAGATTGCTCGTCAGATGCTTGAAGTACTCGCTGATGAAGATGAATTACGACTGACCGGTTTTATCAGCCCCACCTCGCTCACCCGGTCAAACCGCCGTGAGCTGACTTTCTTTATCAACGGACGCTGGGTGCAGGATACATCCGTTGTTGCAGCCTTATTGAAGGCTTACCATACACTTTTAATGGTAGGCCGTTATCCCATAGCGATTATTTTCATTGAACTGCCCGCTGAATCGGTTGATGTGAATGTGCATCCGGCAAAGGCTGAAGTGCGATTTAAAAACCCTGACAAGATCTTCAGCAGTGTGCAGCGAGCTGTGAGGCGGGCGTTGCTGGCTTATACACCGATCCCACAGGTGATGCCAGCGCAATGGAGAGCTTATCCATTACTAGATGACCGACGTAAAATTGACCCTGCCTGGGGTATGGCTTCCCAACTCAATGCAGCGACGGATGATGCCAGCGTCACTGATGGTGTTAAACCCGGCTTGAACATCGAGACAGGGGCGGAAACGGGCAGCGAAACGCAATCTCAACCCATCCCACTGCCCACTCGTTTGCCTTTACTTCGTCTGGTTGGTCAAGTCGGCGCAACTTACCTTGTCGCTGAAGCGCCGGATGGATTATACTTGATTGATCAGCATGCTGCTCACGAGCGAGTGTTGTTTGAACGCTTCATGGCGCAGCGCCAATCCTCAATCCAATCGCAGAGTCTGTTGGAACCGGCAACTTTACAATTGACACCTCAGGCGGCGCGATTATTGGAAGAGCAGTTGCCTGTGTTGGATCAATGGGGCTTTAGGGTCGAACCTTTTGGCCCCAATACTTTCCTGGTACGCAGTATCCCTGCTCTTTTGGGGAGCAGTGATCCGGCTGTCGCTCTTCAAGTATTGGTGGAAGATTTTGAAGAGGATGAGACGCCCCTTCAGACCGAAATCGAGGCGCGTATTATCGCTCGCATTTGTAAGCGTACAGCGGTAAAAGCCGGGCAAGTTCTTACGCTTCAGGAACAGATTGCTCTGCTCGAAGGTTTGGAATCATGCCAATCGCCGCGCACCTGCCCGCATGGCCGTCCGACAATGATCCATCTTTCGGTCGATTTATTGGAAAGACAATTTGGGCGCAGAGGCGCCAGATGAAGAATAGATCATTTACAGTTTATTGTATCTTATCGGTTAAGGAGTAAGTCATGAAAGCATTATGGCTGGAAAATGGCCAATTGTCGATGAGAGATTTGTCTATGCCTGAAATTTCCAAGGGCGAAGCTCTCATTCGGATGATAACTGCTGGAGTATGTGGCACTGATCTGGAACTCACGCGTGGATATAAAAATTTTACCGGAATACCAGGGCATGAATTTATCGGTGAAGTTGTTAAAGTAGACGGCGACCCTGATTGGATTGGTAAACGTGTGGTTGGCGAGATCAATATCGGATGTGGCAAATGCCGGCTTTGCCAGATTGGACTTTCGAAACATTGTTTGCATCGTTGCGCTTTAGGCATAACAAATTGGAACGGCGTTTTTGCAGAATACTTTAAGCTACCGATTAAGAATCTGCATGCTGTGCCGCCAGGTGTAGGTGATGAACAAGCCGTCTTTACCGAACCTCTGGCGGCTGCTCTGGAGATCCAGGAACAGGTCAACATCCGAATTACTGATCGCGTTCTTGTTATTGGGGCAGGGCGTTTTGGGCAATTGATCGCCCAAACGCTGGCTTTGACGGGCAGTAATTTTCATGTAGTTGTTCGCGATCTACACCAACGCCAATTATTGCATGGTCGGAATATTCGCACCATCACGTTTGAAGAAGTAGAGGAACAAAGCTATGATGTAGTCATCGAAGCCAGCGGCGCTCATGAGTTGTTTGCTCTGGCGCGGAAAGCGGTTCGTCCGGCGGGTTGCATTGTTATGAAAAGCACCTATCATGGCAATACGACCGTTGATCTTTCTTCTCTGGTGGTGGACGAGATTAAATTGGTAGGTTCGCGTTGTGGGCCTTTTCCTCCGGCTTTGCGTTTATTGGAAACAGGACAGATTGATCCATTACCCCTGATCAGTGCTCGTTATTCATTGGATGATTCGGTAAAGGCCCTTAACCACGCTGCCCAGCACGGTGTGATTAAGGTTATTATTCAGGCAAACTGATCTATTACAGACCTGCCCAGGGAATTTGTGTATCGAATTGCCTGGATTCTCCCGTAATTATTTCATCCGTTTGTTGCCTTAGATGAAAGATAGCATCGAGATTCCAGACGTCTATTCGTAAGGCTTTGACGTGTTAAAGATAATAAGAGTAATTTGCTCTAAAAACTGTTATAATTAATCCGGTAACTAACAGAAAGGAGAGTCTCATGGAGCACAAACGCTCCGCGGCGCGCTCCCCAAATTCTTCGATCTTCTCCCGCCGTGAATTTCTTAAGTTAGCACTTCTGAGTTTTTTGGCTGGTTGCCTCCCGTTTCGAAAAGCGATTCCATTACCGACCAATGTACTTACGCCTGCCCAATGGCCTGCAACTGAAACACCCTCTCATCCGCCGACAAACACGATTCTTTCCCAAACAACTCAAACTCCAACAGCTGCCCAGACGGCTTATGTGCAGATATCCGGCCGCAAACTTCCTCCTGCGATTCGCTTCTATCCTGACGCCCTCAGCCGGGTGGTTCATACTCATCATAAAGGCGTATGGGAGGGCGAAAATCTCGTCCCTGATGTTCTGGGACAGATGTTGGATACATCGGTTACGCAATTGACCGGATTGAGCGATGTCAATGAAGCGTGGTTGGCGCTCTTTAAACCTGAGGAACGGATTGCTATTAAGGTCAATACCATTGCAGGCAGCAGTGATTGGACGCATGCGCCGCTCGTGATGGCCGTGGTCGAAAAATTGGCGGCTGCCGGCATCCCGCCCGAACAAGTCACCATTTACGATCGGGGGATTGGCGAGATGACCAGCGCTGGTTATACTGAAAACCGGGACGGCCCCGGCGTGAGATGTTATGGGACTGACTATGATTACATGGAAGGTTTCACGGTTATTGATATACCTGTCAGGTTGAGCAGCATATTGATGAATCATGACGCTCTGATCAATATGCCAATTCTCAAGCAGCACGGGATGGCCGGAATTTCCTTTTCGATGAAAAATCATTACGGCACCATTGATCGCCCAGGTAATTTCCATTCAGGTAAATATATGTCGCGCGGGTTGGCGGAGATCAATGCCCTCGAGCCGATCGCCAGCCGCACGCGGCTGATCGTAGGCGACCTGTTAACCATCGTTTTGGGAGATAGCTGGAACAGGCGGGTGAAAGGCGACGCGATTATGCTGAGCTTTGATCCTGTGGCAATCGATTTTATGGCGCAGCAGGTGTTCAAGGATGTGACGATCGGCCTGGGCGGAAACCCGAAATCTCATTTACAGCGCAGCGACGCCTGGCTGGCGAGCGGCGCAGAATTAGGATTGGGAACCAACGATCCGGCCAACATGGACTATAAGGAGATAAACCTGTGATGAGACGATTATCCCGACGCGATTTTCTCAAGCTGGTTGGCGTAACTTCAACCAGTATGCTTCTTTATCAAGCCGGTTGCACGCCGGCGGCGAAATCGGGGGGGCGGTCGCCGGCGCCTGCGCCCAGCGGCGACCAGGCTTACCTGGCGGTCGCGCACGGCGCTGACCCGGCCGCCATCACTCAGGCTGCGGTGAAAGCTCTGGGCGGCATTGAACGCTTTGTTAAGCCCGGACAACAGGTTATTATAAAACCCAACATTTGCGTAGATTACCATCCTCCCGAATTTGCTGCAACCACCAATCCGCAGGTTGTTGCAGCGTTGGTAGCCTTATGTCTGGGCGCCGGGGCAAAACGGGTGCGGGTGATGGATGCCCCTTTTGGCGGGACGTCCGAGTCGGCCTATTCGATCAGCGGGATCGCCGAAGCAGTCCAGGCTGCCGGGGGTGAAATGGAGGTAATGAGTTCGTTCAAGTACACTTCATTTGACATTCCAGGCGGGAAAGATATAAAATCCTGGGATATCTATCAAGACGTGATGGATGCGGATGTGTTAATCAATGTTCCCATCGCCAAGCACCATTCGCTTGCCCGCCTGACGATTGGCGGGAAGAACTTGTTGGGGGTGGTGAAATCTCCCAATCGCATTCATGTCAATCTGGGGCAGCGCATTGCCGATCTGACCAGCGTTATCCGTCCGACTTTGACGGTTGTGGACGCTTACCGCATCCTGATGGCGCATGGACCGACCGGCGGCAGCTTGAACGATGTCAAAGAGACGCACACGGTGATTGCCAGCCACGATAGCGTTACCGCTGATTCTTATGCGACGACGCTTTTTGGTTTGACCGGCGCAGATGTCCCTTTCATTAAGGCATCGGCTGATATGGGGCTTGGCGCGCTGGATTGGAAGAGCGTTAAAATAGCAGAAATCAACGTTTGATGACTGACCACCAGCGGAGAGAGTCAATGCGGCTTTTGCAGGTTGGGTTGAGCGATTCTTATCTCTACTTTATCCTTTTTGTGAGAAAGCGAAACCCAACATCTTGGAATTGTTGGGTTTCGGGGCGCTTAACTCACGACAAAATTAATTGAAAGCTGCCCCTCACACCCGAAGGGTGCATACCCAACCAAAACCATTTATTTAGCGAGAAGACCACTAAGTTTATTTAATAGATAATTAACTCAAGTTGTTGCCTGTAGAATTTTTTGCCACAGATACCCTGGCGGGTATAATATAAACGCAGATGCATACAGATTATTGATGAATCAAAGTAAAATCAGTGTAAACAGGTGCCCGCAGGGTATCAGCGTGTACATCGTACCCTTCAGGGTATCTGCGGTTTTATGATTATTTCCTCTTGTAATTTGTCCTAGGCGGCAACTTAGTTTAACTAATGAAAAGAGGTTCACTTGCATATAGGGTGCAGGTTATGGCTTTTGGGGTTTTGTCTGATATTGTTGAGCGGTTGTAATCAGCCGGCGACGGACTCCACAACAGGGCCGGATGCTTTGTCTCAATTCGAGACATGGGATGCGATTTTCCCGGTTGACAACAGCGTTTCGGGCTGGAAATCTGCTGCGCCGCTGGAAGTTTACATGCGGGATAACCTTTTCGATTTGGTGGATGGCGGCGCTGATTCGTACCTGGCTTATGGCTTCGAGCAGGTCGCCGTTCGGCGTTACCAGAACGCAGCGGATGATCGGCTGGTCATCCAGGTTTGGAAGATGGCCAGCCCGGCGGATGCTTACGGCTTATTCACCGTTAATCAATCGGGCGCGGCGATAGCCGTTGGGAATGGCGGCGCTTCGGAACCAGGGGTGCGCCTGGTTTTCTGGCAGGCGAATTACTGTGTTGTTATCAACGCCGCCGCAAATCTGCCTGATGACGTTCTGCAATCTTTTGCGGCGGCGTTGAGCGCCCGGTTGCCCGGCGGCGGCGAGCCGCCGGCTTTGGTCAAACGCTTGCCGGCTGGCGGCCTGGTAGAGAACAGTTACCGCTTCTTTCATGTTGAGCTGTCGATACAAGATGAAGTCTGGTTGGGCGGCGAGAATGCCCTGGGCTTAAGCTCGCAGACGAACGGCGTTCTGGCCCGGTATGAGCTTGAGGGCGGCCCGGCGCGTTTGATGCTTATCGAGTATCCGGATGCTGCCGGGGCCGCGGTTGCGCTGAATGCCCTCAGGCAAATCGAGGACAGCGAGCTGATCGTCGCGGAGACGCGGGCGAATCTTTTGGGAGCGGTTTTCGGGCAGGCAGATCAGGTTGCCGCTCAGGCGCTTCTTGAGGAAGGATTACAACAACGATGAACTGGAAAATCGCCCGCCGAATTCGCAGAATCGTGCAAGTCGTGTGCTTTGCTCTGTTCATTTACTTCTTGTTTGCAACTTTGCAGCAGCGCGCTGCGCCGGCCCTGGTCGATATCTTTTCCCGCCTGAACCCGCTTTCTGCGATAAGCTCTATGCTCGCCAGCCGGGCGTGGATTCCTCGCCTGGGACTGGCGCTAATAACCCTTGGCCTGACGGTATTGATCGGGCGGGTCTGGTGTGGGTGGATATGCCCGATGGGTTCGTTGCTGGAATGGGTTCGCTTTCGGCGGGCCGGCAAGCGTTCTGCTGCGCTTTCTCCCCGGTTGCGTCTGATCAAATACCTTCTTTTGCTGGCGATTCTGTTTGCCGCCCTCTTTGGCAATCTCACTTTATTGATCTTTGATCCTCTGGCGCTGCTGACGCATTCGATGACGACCACGCTGATCCCTGCTTTGACGGCGGGGGTGAATACCATAGAGCAAACGCTTTATCCGATTGGCTTCATGCGGCCGGTGATTGATGGGATCGAACGAGCCTTGCGTGGAACGCTTCTGCCCGTACACCAACCGGTCTATGCCCAGAATATTTTGATCGGGCTGATCTTTCTGGTTGTGCTGATGCTCAACCTGCTGGCCGATCGTTTTTGGTGCCGTTATCTCTGCCCGCTGGGAGGGCTGCTGGGATTATTGTCGAAGATCGCTATTTTGCGCCCGCTGATCGGCGATGGTTGCACCCGTTGCGGCGCCTGCGGGCGGGCCTGCCGGCCGGGGGCGATAGAACGGCAGGGGGAAGCGTATGAGATCGTGCCTTCTGAATGCACGGTGTGCCTCGATTGTCTGGCCGGTTGCCCGAACAAAAGCATCCGGTTCCGGGCTGGTTTGAAGCCGGATGTTGCCCGCCCGTTTGATCCTTCACGCCGCCAGGCGCTGGGCGCGCTGGCCGGGGCGGCTGCCGGCGTGTTGCTGCTGCAAACCGACTTGCGATCTCGCCAGAAGAACCCGGCTCTCATCCGTCCGCCCGGCGCACAGGATGAAGATACTTTCTTATCTACCTGCTTGCGCTGCACGCAATGTATGAAGATTTGCCCGATGACGGCCCTGCAACCGGCCTTGGGGCAGGCGGGTATAGAAGGATTCTGGACGCCGGTATTGACGCCGCGGGTGGGGTATTGCGATTATGGTTGTAACGCCTGTGGGCGGGTCTGCCCCTCTGGGGCGATTCCATTGCTGGCGCTGGAAGAGAAACGCCAAAGGGTCATCGGCAAGGCGGTAGTGAACCGGAATCGCTGTTTGCCGTGGGCCAGCAACCAGCCCTGTATTGTCTGCGAGGAAATGTGTCCGACGCCGACCAAGTCGATTCGCCTTGAAGAAGTGACCGTGGTCAACGCCCAAGGAGAAACGATCACCGTGCAGCGCCCGTATGTCGTGCGCGAACTTTGCATTGGCTGCGGCATCTGTGAAAATCGCTGCCCGCTGGAAGGCGAGGCGGCGATTCGCGTGTATGGCGTGTAGGTAAAAATGGAAAAAGCACTCGTTTCGTGGAGCGGCGGGAAAGACAGCGCCATTGCCCTGTATGAGATCCTCAAAAATAAAAGGATCGAGATATCCGCTTTACTGACCACCGTGACAGAGGGTTATGACCGGATCAGTATGCATGGTGTTCGGCGGATTCTGTTGGAAAGGCAGGCTGCTGCGTTGGGTTTGCCGTTGGAAATTGTGTTTATCCCCAGGAATGCTTCGAATGGAGACTACGAGAGAAATATGGGGCAGACGCTTGAAAAGTATCGCCAGGCCGGCGTTGCCACGGTCGTGTTTGGCGATATCTTTTTGGAAGACGTAAGGAAATACCGGGAAGACAAACTTGCCCCTTTGAATATGCAGGGCGTGTTTCCAATTTGGAAACGGGATACCAAAGAACTCGCGCATTCTTTTACTGCCTTGGGTTTCAAAGCGGTTACCACCTGCGTCGATACCCAGGCGCTGGATGGGCGTTTTGTCGGCCGGCAGATCGATGAGAAATTCTTTTTCGATTTGCCCCCCAACGTTGACGCCTGCGGTGAGAACGGGGAATTCCACTCCTTTGTTTATGATGGCCCGATCTTCAAGGAGAGGATAGCCTGTACGCTTGGCGAAATTACATTGCGGGAAAACCGATTTTGTTATTGTGATTTGCTACCCGGCTAAAAATAACCCGGATTGCCATTGCAATTCACCCCCGAAGGAAATTGTCATTGCGAGCCGTCCCGCAGGGACGGCGTGGCAATCTACTGCCCGGCGCGGAGATTGCTTCACTTCGTTAGTAAAAAACCCTAAAGGTTTTCGAAAACCTTTAGGGTTTTGGGTCATGTTACTCAATATCCAAACCAGTTGATACCGCTGGAAGGATCGGTTTGATACATCCAGCTTTTATTGCGGCTGAAACGCCAGATCGGTGGAAAAAGTGAACTCAGCAAAGCTTTTGCTGGCTCTGATAGGGAAATATTATAAACTGCGCACATGAGGTTCACGGGTAAATAACCGGTTACCAGTTGGGCGAGCGCTGCGGTGGGTGCATTTACGATTGTTGCATCTTTTTTGCAGCCGGCATATATTCTAACGGCATTGCCATCTGATTCGATTGTGGCGTCTCCATTTTCGGTGTGAAAAGCAATTTGTCCATTTTGAAGCGGATTAGAGCGCGCCAATCGTCCTGTTGCGCACTGATGGAGAAAACCAGGAATATCAAGGGGTTTGAGGTAATCAGCTTCAGGAATTTCGTCGCTGACTGGATCTGTCCCTTTAACAATGACGCGACCGCCCAGCGCACGGGCAAGTTTTGTGAAACGCGTTTCGGGTGAATTGTAGATGGGATAGGTGGAGCCATAACCATGGGCATTTGGATGTTCAAACAATATTTCGCTTTTATTGAAGCGGCGTGCATATTCTGCTGCTCCAATTAAAATTGCACTGGCTTCATGGTATTCACGCACTCGTAAATTTGATATAACGAGCAGGTCACGCCGAATGAGGCTGCTTTGTTCTACATGAAATAGACTTTCGGCGTGTGGTGGAACTTTAGTACCTAATACCCGACTGATTTGTTCGGGTTTGATAAAGATACCGCTATGATAGGTAAAGGGGGTAAAACCAAACTGGTAATATAACCGGTATGGCCCATGCACAACTGCCAGAGTGCAGCCACTTTCTTTCAGCCTTCGGAAAGATTCATTCATGATGATTTGAAAATTACCTTCGCTGCGCCGATCTTTGCGAGTCGCGACGTGAGCAATATACCCATAAGGGATACTGCGTCCGGGGAATGACATCTGACGGGTGGGATCAATGAGAGCGAATGAGGTGGGTACCCCGTCAACAATCAGGGCCAGCGCCCAATCGGGATGTGAGTCATCAATATCCGTTGTATAGGATAACCGCATCACGCTATTAATAGCTTCTCTGCCGGCAGGGGTATCGGCGGTTAAAAATTCGATACTCTTGTGTTGTAGGTTATCCATTTATACTCAACCCTTTACCATTCATCTTCTTTTGGCATACCCAGGTCAATTGCATGCTCAACGGCTTCGTGTTCCAGAATGTTTATCCACAAGTACCAACCGATAGGTATTTTAACGCTTTCGCCGCCTGGACAATGCCAGTGATGATCATCGGTTTCTTCCAGGCGTTGAGTCGGGAGTATGTCGGGCCTTGTATAAAGCGGGTAGAGAGCTGTCGCGGTGTGAGCTGCCAGATCACGAATTTCCCCCCACGGTTTATCGATTTGTAAAAGCGCCTGTTCGGAATTAAATTCGTCGATGCTTTTATAGTTATGTACATTACCGTCCAAACCAACGTATCCTTCCAGTTTCATGATGGCTGGGTTGCGCGTCTGGCCGAACATTTCCAAACTGGCCTGGATTATCCAGCGTTCCCAAGCGGCAATATGACCCACCACCAATTTCAAACTGCGTCCATCTGAAGAAGGCTTTTGGGCTTCAGCATCGTTTATTGCAGATAACCTTTTCAGGTATTTATCCAGTACTCGTTGATGTAATCTGCTTATATCAGAGCGCCGTTCTTCGGCCGGCAACGCAAGAGCATTATGTATGATCTGATAAAAGGATGTCATTCATTTACCCATCTTTACAGTCATAAAACAATTTGAATAAGATGTTTGATCTGCCAATTTCCAGGTTCCACTGAAAAGGGGTAAGCCTGATCTGGGCGGCGGAACAATAGTGACCTGATAAGTTCCCGGAGTCAGGGTTATCTTCTGAGAAGGCCCCATCTCCGGGCAATAAGTTGGCGCATTATCCAAAAAATCGCGACAAGAAGCGCATTCATCCAGGTCCAGAATATAAGACTCGCTTCCACTTAAGATAATCTTTAGCTTAAGTGGCGAGTTGTTCATTAAAAAAACCTCGCTGACTCCGGATTGGGCTTCACCGCTGCGGTCAGGCGCAGGAAGCTTAAACCCGGAGATTGCAGCTTTTTGTTGATACAGAATAGTCAATTGATCCTGGGCAGTTATGGCCAATGGATCTTCAGGAAATTGTAAGCGCAATGTTTCGTATATCTGGATTGCTTGATCAATATTATTTTCGGATGCGTAAAGATTTCCGCAATGATTGTAAAGAAGGGCTCTGAAGGCGGGGCGGGAAAGGAAAACCGGGTCGTTTTCCAATTCAGTGAGATGCGTGCAAATATTCGGATCGTTAATCAGGCGTGTTTCAATTTGTTCCACTTTGGCGTGACCCGGAAACTCGATTATTATCCGTTTGAACCAATTTACAGCGTCATCCCACTTATTTTCTTTATACGCGTTTTCTCCGCAAGCATAATAGAGTTCTGGTAATTGTTTTTGTTTGTCAGTGGCTGACATGAAATTTAAATACTTTGCCGGTTGGCTGCACATTTGGGGGGTTGCCAGGTCTTCCCAATTGCTTTTTTTTAGTAGATCAAGCATCAAATTATATGCGACTGTAGCCAGTGGGCTTTCGGGATAAGTATTAACGAATTGTGAGGCTGATACCAATATTTGACCAGGGTTTCCTTGCACTGCAACTGCAACAATGTACTGATAAGCGGTACATTCGGTTAGTT
>CAZDAW010000059.1:0-20094 GCA_964503685.1 uncultured Anaerolineaceae bacterium
AATATCCGTGGTAGGGAGGATGATCCCCTGTATGGTTGGGGTCGGCTGTGCGATGGCGGTCTGGAAAACAGACGTAAGGAGGGTATTGGCGGCTCCAGGAGTTGCGGTTGCTTTTGCCGGCATGTTGCAGGCCGAGAGAATAAGGGAGCCGATTAATAGAAACGACAAAACAAAAAAGAATTTGCGTATAGGCATGTCGATTTATCCTTGAATATGAAATCGGATCGGGTTATAGCGTGGTTGTAAAACGCAGGCTGATCCAACGTTCCGTGTTGCCGGCGATTCGCCCCCAGTAACTTTCCTGGCGGACGATCTGGAAGATGTCGCCGCTTTTTGCTGCGCCAATAGAGGGATATTCTTTGCCTGGGCCTGAACGGATGTTGAGCCAGGGGGCGGTTACTTTCACCTTGATAACCGGCGATGCGATGGCGTTGAGAATATTTTGCAATTGACTGCCGGCGCTGCCGGGCTGGTTGATGGCATACATGGCAACGCGTCGGATATGTTCCACTGCTATCGTTTGAATATCAGCCATATTACACCTTTCCAGATGCAGATAATTATATAGACCAATTATAGCTGAATTTTGTTCCTGAAAAGAAGTGTAATTTAAAGGGGCGGCGCTTTTAGAATTCCCCACCCTGCATAGAGATAGTCCATGCGCTGGATGAAGCGGCTCAATGCGTTCGATAAGGTGGACTGTTTTTCTCCTTCAATATCCTGATACAGGTTGTTCTTTTCCGCAGGGTCTTCAACGGTATTGAATAAAAACCAGTTCGCATTACGACGCGCCAGTTTCCAGCCCTTTGAATCGATTACGGCGTAGGTCGGGAGATATTTGGTCATGTAATCAACTATGCGGATATACAGATAGCGCTCGTCGTCTGAAACATCCTGGAGAATCAATGATTGCCCATCGACCCATTCGCTGGGATAGGTGATGTTCAGAACATCCAGAACGGTTGGCGCGATATCAATTGTACCGACAAGATTTGATACCCTTTTACCTTCGGTCTGATGGGGATATTTGATAATCAGTGGAATATGATGCTCGGCGTAGGAAAGTAAGGGCGTATTGTGGGAGGTATATCCGTTATTGAAATTTTGCCCGTGATCGGCTGTGATGATGAGCAGGGTATTGTCGTAAATCCTGCTCTGTTTCAGGTTTTGGATGAACGTATTGAGGCGCTCGTCGAGGTTGAGGATGGCCTCATCGTAGCGCAGGCGCAATTTATCCACATCCGCCTGGCGTTCGGGGGCGTACTGACCGTAGATTGCGCGCTGTTCGGGGCGGGCGGTGAGGCCTGCTGATTCGGGGAGGAAAGCGCCCAGATATTTTCCGGCGGGGTAAGAGACGCCATGAACGCCGCGGTCATGCAGGTATATGAAAAAAGGTTTATCCTTGCCGTTGTCGCGGTTGGCGATGAAATCAGAGAGGGCGGCAAAAGTACCGCACGACATTCCCCCTTTGTACTCCAAAATATTTAACCAGTGAGCAGCGAAGGGGTAGATCAGGGTCTGTGTGGTGGCGTCGAAGTTATAGCGAGTGCGTTTGAGGTAACCGGGCAATCCACTGCCGCAAATTGTGCGGTCGAAGACGTTGCCGAAATGGTAGAAGCCGGGGGTTTTGTAACCGTACCATTGTGTTTCGTAGCCCATCGATTTGAGGATTCCGGCGAGATTTAGCCAGCCATTTGAAGCGTTGGTCAGGTCGCCGTAACGCCAATGCAAATCATAGTAAGGATAACGGCCGGTCATTAAGGTTGAAAGTTCGGCAATCGAGTCGGTGGCGGCTGAGTGGGCGTTTTCGTACACTGTCCAATTTTGCGCCTCGCGATCGAGGTTGGGCATGGTTTTTAAATCGTAGCCGTACAGCGACATATCCTCGGCGGCGAGCGCATCGATTGAGATCAGGATGATGTTGGGCGGATGAGATTCGGCGTGACTGGTATCAATCTGCGAAGGCTGCGTCAGAAAGAGTGGTTCGACGAGGGCGTAAGCTGCCAGGACAAAAACGGCTGCGGTCAAAAGGATGACGAGGGGTTTTAATCGTTGGGTGGTTTCGTCAAACCATTGGAGAACGGGGCGGCGTATGCGCCAGAGGAGAAGCGCCAGCAGAATGACGCAGAATGCTGCGCCGCCATAGAGAGTCCGCTTTTGCAGGCTTTCCGGGATGTACCTGAGCATGACCGAGTAGAGCAGGTAAAACCATGCCAGAAGGAAGACGCAGAGCAAAAAACCTCTGGAAAGGACCTCCAGGTTTCGTGACAAAAATTTTTTACCCAGGAATTCGATCAGCAGCAGAATCAGGGCGGCGAGAATCAACTCGAAAACAGCGAAAAGATTGGTCAGGGCAAAGGTTGCCAGAACGTCAAAGCCGTTGAGGTTGTAGAGCGAGATTCTATCCAGGCTGCGGAAAAAATCGATGGAAATATAAAGCAGGTTGGCAAACATCAACCAGGCAAAATAATCGAGGGTTTTACGCCGGAATGAATTGCGGCTCTGGTTTACTTGATGCAAAGGCATAATGTTCTCCCGGCAGGATGCGACGGGAATGTTTCTACCCGGTTGAACGTATGCTTTAGCGCCTGGATAAAGTGATCGAGTGTGTACCAGCTCATATCGCGGCGGTTGGTGGCGAGCAGTTCGATTGAGCGGGGGTCGTCAAGCGGGACGTATTCAGTGACCAGATATTTTTCGGTATAGTCGTTCAGGGTCTGGACGATGCGCTCGAAAGTCTGGTTTTGAGTGATTGCCAGGTGATGGGTCAGCGCGAGCGCCAGCGCCATTTCAGAACGGAAACGGGCGGGAGCGGCCGGATATTGAACAGCGCGCCAGCCGCATTGCGGCGAAGGAGATAAAACATCCATTACCAAGGGAAGGATGTCGAGTCCCTTTTCTTTTGCCAGGTTGTAGAGCAGAGAAATGCTGTCTTCGTCGGTATCGAAGGCGGTGAGGCGCGCTCCGCTGCGAGCGGCAATGATCGAATAACCGCCCTGATTGCAGCCGATATCGGTCACTGTGGCCGGTTTATATTGCTGGATCATAGCGGTTATTGTTTTCTGTTTTACGTCGAATGATTCGGGGTGCATGAATGTATTGATGTCGGCGTAATATTTTGACCAGAGGCTCTGGCTGCGGGCAACTGAAACAGACTCGACATCTTTGCGCAGGTTTTTAAAGAATGCCTCTCGCGCGGCTGAGCTAAGCTGTTGATTCCGATTATATTTAGCCAGTTCCTTGTCCTGCCCTGATTTTCGCAGCAGCGAAATGACGGCGCGGGGAAAATGGACGCGCTGGATGAGCCAGGGCATGCGGAGTGAGCTGCCCGGACGCAGGTAATGGACGAATTCGCTGTCGCTGACGCCGTTTGCCGAATCGAGAAGCAGCGAACGGCTTAGCCTGCCGGAATACTGGCTGGCCAGGGTGAGGGGAAAGAGAAAGAGGCGGCAGAACTGGTCGTAGGCGACCCAGAACAGGTCGGGCTCCTGGGGCATGATGGAGGTGAAATCAACGAAGAGCGGTCTGGGGCCGTCGAAGAGGACGTTCCAGGGGGTAGCGTCTTTGAGCACCCAACCCTGCGAGTTGAGTTCCAGGCAGATATCAAGGGTCAACAGGGCGGCGTCTTTCAACATCACCGCCGGCCATTCGAAGCAATAATTAACCGGAGCGATCTTGCGGTGGCAGAGCGTGAGTGGAAAACCAGGGAGCGGTTTTTGGGCGATTTCGGTTTCGATGAGCGACTTGCCTAATAAGGATTGGACGGTCTGATTTGCGAGCAGGGAGGTGAAATAACCGGCAAAAGCGGGCCGGATGCCGCGCAAAATTTTATCATCAGCGGCGAACAGCGATGAGACGGGATCCATATCCGCTCCCAACAGGGTGAGGTTATGAGGATCGGATGGCATCTTTATCGGATGTTTTGATCGGTTGAGTCAGGGGGCGAAGGAGGGTCAGACGGCTCTTCTTTTTTGAAAATCCGATTGAATAACTTTTTGATGGGATTGAAAAAGAACATAAAAACCGAAACAAGCACCAAAAGAACGGCTAATCCCATCTGCGAAATCATACCGAATAAACCGGGATCAATATAGCCCATTGTAAACCTCCAAGAATGTTGTCAATACTAATACAGGGCATATTAATTGTCAATACATTATAGAGAGACGGAGCAGGGCTTTCGCATGAATAATTGCTGACGCCGAGGATAACGGTTATTCGCTTGTGTTCTCAATAAAAGTCTAGTAATATAACATGCAAAGGTAAAATTTATGGGATGCTTTCCAGGGAAAGGAGGCGAGGATGCATCAGTACCAATATTTGATTATTGGGGGGGGCATGACGGGCGACGCGGCGGCGCGCGGCATTCGTCAGTTGGATGCCAACGGAACAATTGGCATGATCAGCGCGGAGGCCGATCTGCCCTACAACCGTCCGCCTTTGTCCAAGGGATTGTGGAAGGGAAAACCCATCGCTCGCATCTGGCGCAAAACGGACACCCTGGGCGTTGATATCCATCTGAAGCGTACTGTCGAGTCGATCGATCTCGAAACATCTACGGTTGTTGATGCGGATGGGGAAGTCTATCAATATGGGAAACTGCTTCTGGCAACAGGCGCCGCTCCCAGGCGGTTCCCGTTCGGCGGCGATGATATCATCTACTTTCGAACGCTGGAAGATTATCACCGATTGCGCGAGCTCAGTGAAACAAAGCAGCGATTTGCAGTTATTGGGGGCGGCTTTATTGGCTCTGAAATTGCTGCAGCATTGAATATGGTTGGAAAAGATGTGATTATGATTTTCGTGGAAGAAGGGATAGGCAGCCGGGTTTATCCGCGGGATGCGGCGCTGTTTTTCAACGAGTATTACCGGGAACATGGAATCGAATTGCACCCCGACACAATGATCAGCGGATTAGAGAAAGAAGGCGATCAATATCGGTTGAAGTTGAATCATAATGGTTCGAGCGACACAAAGGAAATTCTTGTGGACGGTGTTGTTGCCGGGCTGGGCGTTATTCCAAACGTTGATCTGGCGCAAAAGGCAGGTTTGACCGTCGATGATGGGATCATGGTTGATACCGGGCTGCATACCAGCCATCCTTCTATTTATGCGGCGGGCGATGCGGCGCGCTTTTATAACTCTTTACTGGGAATACGGCTGCGCTCTGAGCACGAAGATAATGCGAATACGATGGGGCTTTCTGCCGGCCAATCAATGGCCGGGGAAAAGGTGCATTATGACCATTTGCCGTACTTTTATTCCGATCTGTTTGATGTGGGATATGAGGCGGTGGGTGTATTAAACCCCAAACTGGAAACCTATGCTGATTGGGAAGAACCCTATCAGAAAGGAGTGATCTATTATCTGGATCGAGGGCAGGTGCGCGGCGTTTTGTTATGGAACACCTGGAAACAGATCGACGCGGCGCGTTTGTTGATGGCAGAAAAGGGGTTTATTACGCCCGAAAAATTAAAAGGGAGAATAAAATAATCATTCACTTATGTTTATGCTGGCTTTTGGAATATTTGCATTAATCCAGGTAACATTTTTACCTGGATTCTTGATTTTGCGGGCGCTGGGTGTTCGGGAAGGATTTGTCCGCACCCTGTTCTACAGCCTGGGCTTGAGTCTGATCGCCAATTATTGCGGGGTGGTTATTCTGACTTTGCTGGGGATTTATATTCCCTACGTGATCTATGCAATTTTTATTGCTGAATGTGCGGCGTTGCTGCTGCCTTACCGGAAACAGTTGTTGAAATCGGGCGAACAGCTTTATAGCGAAAAGCATAATTCAGCGGCAGAAGACGATGAAGGGTTTATTGAACAGCTGAAGAAAACGGGCGACCTGGGCGGATTGTTGGTTCGGATCAGCGTTTTTGCGCTGGGGGCAATTGCTATCTACTTCATGTTCGAGTTGTTTGAAATATTCCTGCTCAATATCGGCACCGTGTTTCAGCGCACCGATTCGGTCATTTACTGGAATCACTGGGCGGTGCAGTGGGCGCAAAATGACCTGCCGACAAAAACGGGATTATTCCCGCAACTTTTGCCGACAAATTACTCCCTGTTCTACGTGTTTATGGATGATACACGGGTGCAGTTTTTCGGTAAGGCGCTGATGCCTTTGTTCCCTTTGTTCATTTTGCTGTTGATGTTCGACCTGGGTGTGCGCCGCAAGGCAGGCGGTTTTTTCCTGGCGATCATCTTCGCTCGAATGTTTTATCGGGTGGCGCTGTGGGAATGGCTGATGGATGCCTTCACCGAGGGTATGGCGTCGTTTATGGCGTTCCTGGCGGTTTACGCGCTCTTTGAGGCGCAGGAAACCGGAGAGTTGAAGAAATTTAAAAATCTCATTTTGCTGGGTGGGGTTTTTGCTGCCGGGGCAGCCGCGGTGGATAAAATTGGCGTTTACATGGTTGTTGTGTATCCCTTTTTGGCTTATTTGATGGCTTTGAAAGACAGACCGGGAATGTCTGCCCGGCAGAAGTTGACCCTGGCGGGAATGGCGCTCGGGCTGGCGGCGCTGATCGGCGCTCCATGGTATTTGTATAAAGAGGTGATCATCCTGTCGGGCAGGGAGGTTTCGGAGATTGGCTATATCACCGAACGCCTGTATGGCGACTATGGATACTGGCAGCGATTTGTCAATGCTCTGGGGCAGCTAGGAAAGGTGCTGACCGGGCTTTATGTGGTTGGCCTGGTTTCTTTGCCATTTATCAAGAGCGATTTGCGCTGGCTGGCGATTCTTGTTGTGTTCCCTTTTTCACTTGCCTGGAGCCTGTTCTTCAGCGCAACGAATGCCCGCAACCTGACGATGGGTTACCAGTTCCTGGCCGTGATCGCCGGAATTGCCCTGTTCGAGGCATGGAAGTGGTTGTTGAAAGTCATTGCCCGGCAAAAAGCGGCGGTGATTGCTGGCGCCGGCATATTGCTCCTCTTGATTTTGAGTCTGCTCATCCCCGGAACTACGCTGGTTGATAAATCACTCGAGGCGCAGAGACAGTTGTTTAACCCTCAGTTAAACGACCTGCTCTATCAAAACATTCCGCTTGATCAGGGTGAATTTAAGATCCTTTCCAAGTATGCTGTGCGCTTTTTGCCCGGTTTTGAAGGGACCCAGATTGGCGACCACTTTAATGATTTTGCTGTGTTCGAAAAGGTCGTTCAAAATCCGAAGATCGATTACATTTTGCTTCCGGCAAACGCCGAGAAAACGATCTATGATTATTTGATGGCGCGGGTTGAGTCTGGGGAATATGAGATATTATTCGACCAGCTCGATTATATTTTGCTGGAGAAAAAGAAATAAAACAGTATGTTGAAACAACCCGGCGGCGATAGTAGCGGGAAAAATACAGGAAGGTTCTGCGGGAAACCGTTTTCAAAATCAGGAGGCGGGAATCTGTACAGGGTTGCTCTGGTTATTCTCTTGCTGTCTCTGCTCTCGGTTACCTGTAAGGCGCTGGCAGGCGATCAGGCCGCGCAACCGCTGTATCAGGAAGCCAATCTCAGGCGTCTGATTCTGATCACATCTTTACCTGTAACGCCGGTTGTTGCTGCGAAGGAAGATGCGCCGGCGTTTGGCAGAATTAATTTCAGCAGCGGCCTGGGAATGGATATGGCGCCGGTGGGTGTGAGCGTTCGTTTTGACGAGGGTGTTGTTCGTCTGTATGGTGTGTTTCCGTACAGGGGAATGAAGCGGGGTATGCACTGGCGCTGCGAATGGTTGCAGAATGGGGAAGCTTATTCACAGGCAGACATCGAATGGGCGGATGGCGAAGACGGCATCAGTTGGTGCTCGACGACGTCATCCGACGGACGGGCTTTGAATGCCGGCGTTTATCAGCTTAACCTGTATATTGGGGAAAAACTGGCGCAGAGTGGACAGGCTGTGATCATGCCGGGCGGGTCTGCAACTGCGACGCCGCATACGGCCAGTGTGGAAGAACTGGTTGACCGCAGTATTATGCCGGCATGGAAGCGATTGGCTGATTCGCCCGATGATAAAATTCGTGAAATTGCCCGGTTAGTGCTGCGTTATCAGATTAAAATCAGCCCTGATTCCAATATCGGCAATGCGGCGGCCATGTATTATTGCGAAGTGGACAGCGATAAGCCCGGCGAGGTGCGCGTCTCTCCCCGTTTTATGAATGAACATTCGCTCGATGAGGTGACGTCGGTGATTGCCCACGAGCTGGTACACGCTTATCAGGATATAGAATTGAAGCAGTGCGGCTGCTCAAAATATAATGAAGTTGTGGCCCATACCATTCAGATTTATTCACTGGTCACAGCGAATCGCTGGGATATTATCGGAGAGAAATTTCGCTGGGCGTATGACGATCAAAACCGGTTTTCTGCCGATTTGATATGGAAGTATCTGGTAGCCGATCCGGTGTATCAAAAATGCCAGGACTATTTCCCGTAAACGGTTTTCCAGGGCATCCAGAAAGACATGAGTAAGGCGGCGATTAAAGCCATACTTCCGCCGAATATGAAGGGGGCTGAAGCGCCAAAGCCGCTCCAGGTTCCGACGCCCTGCCAGAGTATGCCGGCAATGGCTGAAGCAGGGAAAGCCAGCAAGCCAACCATGGCATTATATGTTCCATAGGCGATGCCGCGCAGGTTGTCGGGGACAAGATCGGCGATTAATGCCAGCGAGGTTCCATAACTGAGGCCGTAATATGCTCCATAGATAATGTAAAGCGCCCAGATTTGCCAGCCTTTTTCAGCCAGGCCGAAACCGAAATAGATGGCGGCATAAACCAGCCAGCCGCCAATGATCAGCTTGCGCCGGCCTATCCGGTCGGAAAGGGAACCCGCAGGGGTTGAGATCAGGGTATAAACCAGGTTGAAACTGGCAAGCATCCCCAGAACGCCGATGACGCTCAGGCCGCGTTCCTGGGCGCGCAGTACAAGAAATGCGTCTGAAGAATTGCCGATGGTGAAGATGCTGATGATGACCATGAAGATCGTAAAAGGTTTGCCCAAGGTACGGAAGGCAAATTTTGGCGCTTCTCGCTGACTGGAAACGGGAACGTCTTTTGCGCCAAGCGCGAGCGTTAGAACAGCCAGGGCAGCCGGGAAAAGACTGAAGAGGACGATTGTTCGAAACGTGGGGGCTTCAAGGGCGAGCGCATTGGTTTGTGCAGCCCAGACAATGCCAAGAGCAATGAGAATGCCAAGCAAGGCCCCGGCGGTATCGGCGGCGCGATGGAAACCAAATGCAAAGCCGCGTTGTTCCTTGTTGATCGAATCGGCAACGAGCGCATCGCGCGGCGCGATGCGAATACCTTTGCCGACGCGGTCTGCCCAGCGCACCCCGGCGACCATGCCCCAGGTGTTTGCAAAATAAAAGAAGGGTTTTGAGATGGCCGAGATTCCGTACCCGACGACGGCCAGCCATTTGCGGGCGTGCAATTTATCTGAAAGCCAGCCGGAAAATAATTTAAGCAGGCTCGCGGTCGATTCGGCAACTCCTTCGATGACGCCGATAATGTTGGTTTTTACCCCCAGCACGTTGGATAGAAACAGTGGGAGAATGTTGATCACCATTTCGCTGGAGATATCCATTAAGAAACTGGTGAGACCAATTGCCCAGACGTTGCGGGGCAGGTCGCGGATAGAGGGTTTTGTGGCGTTTGTCATGGTTTTTCTTCAATAATCTCATTAACCCAGTTCGCGTATTTTACAGCGCGCTTCGGCAAGAGATTGTTGTCCTTTCGGGGTAATTTGATAATAACGACGCATCCGACCGTTAGCGACCTGGCGGGAACTGGTCAGTAATCCTTGTGTTTCCAGACTGTGCAAAATTGGATAAAGGGTTCCGGGCCCGGTATTGTAGCCATGCCGGGCAAGTTCTTTCATTAACGAAACGCCGAAAATTGGCTCCTTGCTGGCATGGTAGATAATGTGGATTTTGATCAATCCCAGGTAAAAATCACGCAGCATGATAACGTCCTTATATCGTAGAACGATATTGTAAACCGATATCAAGAAAAGTCAAGGGAAGGCCCCAAACTGGCAAAGAATTTGCAACGAGGAGTCTGTTATACGGGAATTTAAAAAGCCAGTATAAAACGAGGAGATTAGTAATGGCTGAATTGACTCGCGTTTCAAGAATGGCTGACCTTATCAATTATCAGGATGGAGCGGTTGTCAGCCGCGCGCTTATTGATAAAACAGCCGGTACGGTTACCTTATTTGCCTTCGATGAAGGGCAGGGTTTGAGTGAACACACGGCGCCTTTTGATGCGCTGGTTTATCTTTTGGATGGCAAGGTTGAAATTACCATTTCGGGAGAGCAATATACCCTTTCGGCCGGCGACGCGCTATTAATGCCGGCTAATCACCCCCACGCCTTAAAGGCTGCACAAAAAATGAAGATGCTCTTAATCATGATCAAAGCCTGATCCTCTATGAATTCTGAATCGATGCTGCCCCTCTTTGAGATCTCTTATGTTTTGGTTGTATTCCTGCTGGTGTATATCGTTTACGCTCATTGCGCTCAACGGGCAAAAATCAGACGGCAAACACAGATGCAAGACATGGTGGTGGGCATCTCAACGCGCCTGCTGAATCTATCGTTAGCAAAGCTTGATGCTGAAATCCTCAAGGTGCTATACGAAGTTGGAACATTTTTGGATGTTGACCGCTGCCTTTTGAGTATATTCAGTAATGAGAAGCTGGTGCTCGACAAGTTCTATCGCTGGTCTGCTGAAGGATATGGACCAACCGAGTGTATCCGTCAGGGTATTTCGCTTGAGCCATATAAAGCGCTGACAGCCAAACTCATGAATAATGAGGTTGTCAATATCTATGATGTTAATGAGCCTGGTATAGAAGATGAAGCAGAGAGGCGGCTATGGCAGCATCTGGGACTGGCCTCGGTTTTATTCATTCCATTGGCGCTGGATAATGAAGTATTCGGTTTCTTTGGGTTCAACAGCATTCGGGGAAAAAAGCGATGGACCGATGAGGACATCCGTTTGTTGAGTCTCATCGGTGAGATATTTACCAACGTACTGTCTCGTAAACGAATAGAAGAGACGCTCAGAACGAATGAGGAGAGATTCCGCACGGTATATGAAAATGCGCCGATCATGCTGGGAATATTCAATGCGCAAAATGAATGCCTGCTCTGGAATCATGAACTGGAAAAAAACCTGGGTGTTTCACAGGCGGATGTGAAGAGTATCAACAGTATTTTTTCCATGCCGGCCATCGGAGCGGAATTTTTATCTTCACAGATTGCGGATATCCAGGAGAAAAACGGAACATTCAGAGAGTACCGGATATTTGCTTATGATGGTCGGCCGCGGACACAAATGTGGGCATACTACACCCTGGGTGATGGAACACATATAGGCATTGGAGTGGATATCTCAGATCTTAAGGATGCCGAAGAAGCGTTGCGCGCCAGCGAAATGCGTTATAAGGCGATTGCAGATGAAAACGAGCGCCTTCTACACAAGGCGAGAGAAGACGCCAAGATCAAGACGGAACTGCTCAATGAGGTCAATCATCGGGTTAAGAACAACCTGACAGCAATCATCGGTTTGTTATACACCGAGCAACGTTTTGCCGATGGGGAAGATCAGGCTTCGGCGCGGCGGATATTGAAGGACATTGCCGGGCGGATTGAAGGACTGGCGATTGCCCATAATTTATTATCTGTATCGGGCTGGGCGCCTATCAAACTCGAGGTGATGATACGCCAGATCATTGCAGCCGCATTGAAATCGGTGCCTGCTGATAAACGAGTTGAGGTCAATGTATCGCCTTCCAAGGTTTTAATTCAAGCGAATCAAACGACAAGCCTGGCAGTGATTGTGAATGAATTGATTACCAACTCATTGAAGTATGCTCTGGATGGGCGTTACCTGGCGCGGATTACCGTGACCATAACTGAAAAGCGGAAAGCGTGCGAGATTCGTTATCAGGATGATGGGCCTGGTTACCCGGAAGATGTGTTAGCTTCTCGGCGTCATAATGTGGGGCTGTATCTGATCCAGACCATTACGCAACATGATTTACGGGGCGAAGTGATTCTGGAAAACAGCCAGGGGGCTGTGACAAACATCAAATTCAAGCTATAATTAATCCAGGTTGCCACCTGGATGTCATTGCGAGCCTCGACAGAATGGCGAGGCGTGGCAATCTCGGATTGTGACGTTGAGACTGCTTCGTCGGGCAAAAAGCGCCCTTCTCGCAGTGACAAACGCAACGATTGTTGTCAAGGTAGCAACTTGAGTTAATTAGTGATCGGGATGATTGATCTGTCTTTGCCGATTGTATAGTGATTTGGGGCGGCAGCTATTTCACCCGGCTGGATTTAGTGGATGAGATTATGATGGGTGTATTGAGACGGACTGGCGTTGCATTCAGGGATGCTGCTCGAAATGGCAGCGGGCATTTTGCGCGCCGGCCGAAGAAGGCGCCTGGCTCTTTTGCGACCTGTTTCCGGGGTATGGTCTGGGGGATATTCGCGCCGAATTTTCGGATTGACTTTAAGGTACGGACGCCGCGCTCCATAGAAGAAACAACAACCGCTACTATTACGACAACTCAAACTACAACTACTATTTAAATTCTGGTAGTTGCGAAAAAAGCCCGGGCTGTATTCGCACACGCTCGCGGCGAATTATTGATTATCTTTGAGGTGAGTTTATGAAAACAATCATTATGAAATTTGGAGGAACTTCGGTAGGAAATGCGGAACGAATCCGGGGCGTCGCCGACATCGTCAAGGATTTTCAGGGCGGCAATTTTCCACAGGCGCCTGAGGGCGGGCGGGTAGTGGTTGTTGTTTCGGCGTTCAGTGGGGTGACGGATTCACTGATTAAAGCGGCGCGGACTGCGGCGGCCCGTGATGAGCAGACTTATAAGAAGGTTGCCGAGGACCTGCGCGCTATTCATGGGACTGCCATCCATGCGCTGATAACAGCAGGCGAGCGGCAGGAAAAGCTGCAGGCGCATATCGAGGCGATGGTGAAGGGGTTCGAAAATGTTTGCCAGGCGGTGGCGATTCTGGGTGAAATCACGCCGAGGGGTATGGATGCCATTTCTTCATTAGGCGAGAGGCTATCCGCTCCAATCGTTGCCGGGGCGCTGCAAGAGAGGGGGATCGCGGCTGAGGCTGTGGAAGCGAGCAGTCTGATCGTCACCGACGCGTCCTTCGGCAGCGCGATCCCGCAAATGGAAGAAACACGCGAGAAAAGCCGGGCCTGTTTGTTGCCTCTGATCGAGGCCGGGGTGACCCCTGTGGTTACCGGATTTATGGCTGCGACGCCGGAGGGGGTTATTTCAACATTGGGGCGCGGCGGCAGCGACTATACGGCGGCGATTCTGGGCAGCAGCCTTGACTGCGATGAGATCTGGATCTGGACGGACGTTAACGGTGTGTTGACGGCTGACCCCAGGGTTATTCCGGGCGCGCATACGTTGCCTGTGATCTCTTATAATGAGGCGGCTGAGCTCTCTTATTTTGGCGCCAAGGTGCTTCATCCGAAGACCATGCTGCCGGCGATGGAAAAGAATATACCCATCCGAATTTTGAATTCATTCGAACCACAGCACCCCGGTACGCTGGTGACCGCTGGCGATGACGAAAAATACACTACAAAGGCGATCACGGCTATTCAGAATTTGAGCCAGATCACCGTCGAGGGGCTTGGGATGATGGGCGTTCCGGGGATTGCCGCCAAGGTTTTCAGTGCGGTGGCAAACGAGCGGGTCAGTGTGTTGATGATTTCGCAGTCTTCGTCGGAGCAGAATATCTGTTTTGCGATCAACCAGCACGATTCGCACAGAGTGATCAGGGCTCTGGAAAAGGCTTTTCATACGGAACTGGCGCAGCGTAATGTTGACCGAATCTGGGCGCAGGATCATGTGGCGATCATTGCCGTGGTGGGGGCGGGAATGCGCGGTACGCCGGGCATTAGCGCCAAGGTTTTTGGGGCGCTGGGACGGAATGGCATCAATGTCATTTCAATTGCCCAGGGTTCATCCGAATATAATATTTCGCTCATTGTCGATCAAAAAGATACGGTTGATGCTGTGCGAGCGATTCATGAAGAGTTTGATTTGTGATCAACGAGGAGAATAGAATGAACAAGATACGTGTAGGAATCCTGGGGGCGACGGGTATGGTGGGACAACATTTGATCGAATATTTGCAGGGGCATCCCTGGTTTGAGATCAGCGCCCTGGCAGCTTCAGGACGATCTGAGGGGAAGCTGTATCGGGACGCCTGCTTATGGATGATTTCGCCTGATATCCCCGACAGTGTGAAAGATATGAAAGTGGAATCCTGCGAACCGGGATTGGATTGCGACCTGGTGTTGTCGGGGCTGCCATCGGATGTTGCCGGGCCGGTGGAGGAAGAATTTGCCGCGGCTGGGTATTATGTTTCCAGCAATGCAGCAGCGCACCGGATGGATGAGGATGTTCCCCTGATGATACCGGAAGTTAACCCGGAGCATGCGGCGATCATCGATTACCAGAGGCAAAAGCGCGGCTGGAAGCGCGGTTTCATCGTCACCAACCCCAACTGCTCGACGATTGGGCTGGTGATGGCATTAAAACCGCTGGCTGATCGTTATGGTATTCGCCAGGTCTCAGTGGTAACGATGCAGGCTTTATCAGGAGCGGGATATCCAGGCGTCGCATCATTGAATATATTGGATAACGTTATTCCATTTATCAATGGCGAGGAACCGAAAATGGAACGAGAGCCTTTGAAGCTGCTGGGCAAGCTGGAGGGTCAGGCTTTTAAGATGGCAGATTTTAAGATCAGCGCGCAATGCAACCGGGTTGCAGTACGGGATGGGCATCTTGAAGCTGTATCAGTGGCTTTCGAAAGAAGCGGCGCTTCTGTTGAGGAAATCAGCGAGACGCTGGCGGGTTATCAGGGTTTGCCGCAGAAATTGAACCTTCCCAGCGCGCCGGCGCATCCGGTGGTGGTGCGCCCAGAGCGCGACCGTCCGCAACCGTTTTTTGACCGGGATGAAGGGGCGGGAATGTCTGCTGTGGTGGGACGGATCAGGCCCTGCCCGATCAACGACATCAAGTTCATTGTTCTGAGTCACAATACTATCCGCGGCGCAGCAGGGGCGGCTATATTAAACGCCGAGTTATTGATGGCGCAGGGCTATATTAAATAAATATGAGATTTTAGCGTCAATTGTTAAGAAATTATTTAATTTTCGGGTAGTATTGTATAATCAGATTGAACCGGATATCATCATCGGTTCAATCTGATTATACTGGTAACCGATGAACTCTGAGGGCAATAAGGCTGTAATCTATACAGATGGGGCGTGCATCGATAATCCTGGCAGGGGCGGTTATGGTGTGGTGTTGTTGTGCGGCAATCATCGGAAAGAGATCAGCGCGGGTTACCGGTTGACGACCAACAACCGGATGGAACTCATGGCGGCTATTGCCGGCTTGCGGGCTTTGAAAGCGAACTGCCGTGTAATCCTTTATTCCGATTCCCGCTATCTGGTCGAGGGGATGACGAGAGGGTGGGCAAAACGCTGGCGAAGCAACGGTTGGAAACGGAATTCTAAAGATAAAGCGTTAAATGTCGATCTGTGGGCTGAATTGTTGGATTTATGTTCAACGCATGAGGTCGAATTCGCCTGGGTGCAGGGTCATGCAGGGCATATCGAAAATGAACGGTGCGACCAGTTGGCGGTTAAAGCGGCGAAGGGGAAAGAATTGCTTGTTGATGGCGGGTACGAGGGTTTAAAAAAATCAAAGGAGTGATTATTCAATGACATTGTTGACCAGAAACCGGTTCTCTACAATACGAGCATGGATGGTTCATTTGTATACCAGCCTGGGCCTGGCGGTCGGTTTTTTCGCGCTGGATGCGATTTTACGGGGCGATGTGAAAGCTGTGTTTATATGTATGATTGTTGCTCTATTTATCGATGCTACTGACGGGACCATGGCGCGCGCCTGGAAGGTGACTTACTGGGCTTCACAATTTGACGGGCGAAAACTGGACGACATCACCGATTATTTAAATTATGCTTTTATTCCATTATTCTTTGCTTACCGATTCGAGATGATCACCGGCGGGTGGCTGGCCGTTGTTTTATTTGCCGTTCTCGCCGCGGCTTACGGTTTCTGCCAAAAGGCGGCGAAAACAAATGATGGCTTCTTCACCGGTTTTCCTAACTTTTGGAATATATTGATCTTTTATCTTTACATTTTTCATTTGCCTGTTGAAATCAATGCTTTCATCATATTGGCCTGCGCGATTTTTGTCTTCGTTCCGGTGACGTTCATGAGTTACAGCTCGCCCGTTTTCCAAACATTGAATAAGATCGTATCACTTGTTTATGGTCTGTTTCTCGTTGCCATTATTGCGACGATTAACAAGCCCAATCAGGTTCTGGTATGGATTTCGCTGGTGTTTCCGCTGTATTATGTTAGTGTATCTCTCGCTTTGCATCTGTCAAAATCAGGCAAATTGGGACGTGAGCGGCCTGATGTTCTGGAATGAGGTCGCAACAACCGCATGAAATGGTTTCTTTTGTTCATTGCCATCCTGTTTGAAGTTGGGGGGACGACCTGCATGAAGTTGTCCAGGGGTTTTACCCAGTTAAAACCTACTTTATTTATGTTCGTATTCTATGGCATTGGATTGGTATTGATGAATATAGTTATCCGGCGAATGGACGTCAGCTTTGTTTATGCGGTCTGGTCCGGATTGGGGACGGCGCTGGTAGCGGCAATTGGGATTTTATGGTTTAAGGAACCCGCAACGGCGTTAAAGTTATGTTCGATCGGGCTGATCGTTCTGGGCGTCATTGGTTTGAATATGAGCATGGGCCGGGCCGGACACTGATGGAGCGGGATTGATACTGGCTGACGCCGCGGCCGGCGAAGAGGTGATCTCTTTCAGGAAATAAAAGAGGCTTCTTTGTTCCCAAAGCAGGGTTCGTCTCTGCGGGGCGTTGCTTCATTCACAGCGACATAAACGGGAAAATTTTTTAACCCTGAACTTGCGTTATGTTAATAAGCTTTTCAAGACAGTCTCTTTTCTAAATCAGATTGTGGTAAACTACAATTACGATGCAGTTCCTCTGTTTTGTAGCAGAAAGGATAAGGAGGCAACAGATGAAGATGTCATCGATTGTTAATGGAATGGCTGTTTTGGCAGCGATGGCTGTGTTGGGAACCACGCCAGCCTGCGGCGTGACGCCGACCGGACAACCTCAGGCAACACTAACCGTTGTATCAAGCGAGGCGCGCACTGCGGCGCCTGTTCAGGAGACAGAAACTCCAGAGAAACTGACGCCTTCTCCAACGGCAACAACGGCGTTTACGCCAACGCCTGCACCCCAGCTCGAGAAATATCTCCTGTCGATCAATGACCTTCCGGCTGATTTCTATCCGATCCAGGAATCGATAGAGGTCAGCATGCAAGACAACAATTATGTTTATTCGACGTCTTTCAGAAAGCCAGATTACTCAGTAACAATCCGAAATCTGTTGAACGTCAGTATTGCGCCAGTGCAACCCGGCGCGCTGGTGCTGGATTGGGAGGGCTTTACGCGGGTCAATGCAGCAGAAATCGGGCAGGGTTCAATTGCTTACCAGGGGCAATCGTTTGGTCTGCCAGTGGTTGCCCAGTTGTTCTATAAGGGGAATTCGCTGGTGCGGGTATCGATCACCGGAGCGGGGAATGAAACGACGATTGGCAATGTGGTACAGCTTGCCAGGATCGTGGAAAACCGTTTGCCGGAAACGCTGCCGGTTCCGGCGCCTTTTATATTCCCCTCTGAGACAATTGACCAGACTACCCTGGATATGTATTTTAACAGCGTCAAGCTGGCCGAACAGGAACCCGGCAAGACGCAGGTTATTCCGGCTGAGAATGTGTCGCCGGATAAGTTTGTATGTTTCCTTCTGGACGCCACCCGTCCGACGCCGCAATATACAGCAGCGATTTATAATGAGCAGAGCAAACTCTATATGAGTAAAATAACCTTCTTGCGCGGGGCGCCGGTCGGCGTATCGAGCCAGTGCATGGGGTTGTGGTCGCAAGGCGGTTACCGGCTGCGTCTCTGGGTGGGCGATGCGATGGTTGCCGACATTCCTTATGAAGTTAAATGAGCGATGGAACAGGGTTATGATCGGCGCAGAACAGGTTAGTGAATGACAAAAAATGTAAAAAAGATCAGCCGGCGGGAATTTTTGAAATTATTGGGGATTGCCGGCGCAAGTGTTGTGGGCGCAGGGGCAGCGGGGTGGCATTACGGCGTGAGAGTTGAGTCGAAGAATTTGTCGATCGAACGGGTGACCATTCCGATCGTCGGTAAGCAAAACGTACCGGATGGATATCGCGTGGTTTTTATGAGCGATATTCATTATTACCCGCATACTCAGCTTGATCTGGTGAAGGATGCTGTGACGCTTGCCAACAGTTTGAAACCCGATTTGATTCTGTTGGGGGGTGATTATGTTGATCTGGAATCGGAACCGATATTCGAAGTTGCCCCGGCGCTGGCGCAGCTCAACGCCCGGCAGGGTGTTTTTGCGGTGATGGGAAACCATGATTATCGCCTAAACCGGCTGCTGATTCAGCAGGGTCTTGTCGAATCGGGCATCAAAATTCTTAATAATGAGGGATTGTTGCTGACCAGCGGCGCAGACCGCCTGTATCTGGCGGGGCTGGATGACCCATGGCTGGGCAGGGCAGATTTAAAGGGCGCGCTGGAGAAGATGCCAGCCGGGATTGCTTCGCTGATTCTGGCGCATGAGCCCGATTTTGCCGACGCCGCGGCGCGGAATGAACAGGCGACGGTGCGGCTTTCGGGGCATTCGCACGGCGGACAGATTCGTGTACCGGGCATTGGGGCGCTGGTGCTGCCGCCGTTTGGAGAGAAGTATGACCAGGGTTTATACCGGGTAGGTCATTTATGGCAGTACACGACCCGCGGGATAGGCGTCAAGTTTCCGCCCTTGCGGATTAACTGCCCGCCTGAAATCACCGAGATAACCCTGGTGCGGGGGTAACGGAGAAAGGATTGAAACAAAGCGACATGCTGCGCATAGCCACTTGTCTCGACAACAAGTGGAAGCGCCATAAGGCGATTCTGTTCAGGGCGCTTCTGGGCGGCGGCATCGTGTTATGGCTGGCAGGCTGTTCGACAGCCGTTAATGCCGGGCCTGTGACGCCAACTTTATTTCATGAATCAACCAGCACAGCGGTTGCCGGCAATCTGTCGGATGGGTTTGCAACGCCGCCTGCGGATGCAGCTGTCGCGACAGCAACCCGATATTTGCTCTCTACCCCGCCGGCGAAATCGTTCATACCGGGTGATTTACCCGTGTACGGTTATCGGATCGTTCACAGTTACCCGCACGATGTGAAGGCATTTACTGAGGGGCTGGTCTTTTTCGATGACGCGTTATACGAGAGCACGGGGTTGACCGGCGAATCGTCGCTGCGCAGGGTTGATCTGGCGAGCGGCGCGATTGTTCAATTACGGATGCTTGACCCTGATTTGTTCGGCGAGGGGCTGGCGCTGATCAATGGCCGGCTTGTTCAACTTACCTGGAAGAATCAGCGCGGGCTGGTTTACGATGTTGATACTTTTGAATTATTAACCGAGTTCACTTATCCCACCGAGGGCTGGGGGCTGGCGTCAGACGGGCAGAGATTGGTGATGAGCGACGGTACAGCAACACTTCGTTTTTTAGACCCGGTTTCATTTGAAGAGACGGGCCATATCACGGTGAGGGCAGGGGGCAATCCGGTTCTCAATATTAATGAGTTGGAATTTGTTGAGGGCAGGCTGTTCGCCAATATCTGGAAAACGAATTGGGCGGCGATCATTGACCCGGACAGCGGGGCAACAACGGGTTGGGTCAATCTGGAAGGGTTGTTGAGCGAGAAGGATCGTCAGCAACCGGTGGATGTGTTGAATGGAATTGCTTACGACAGCCAGAGCGGACGCCTGTTTGTAACGGGGAAATTTTGGCCGAAAGTGTTCGAGATTGCGATTGATGATCAATAATTTAACTCAAGTTGCTGCCTTGACAACAATCTCTGCGTTTGTCACTGCGAGA
>CAZDAW010000060.1:0-20047 GCA_964503685.1 uncultured Anaerolineaceae bacterium
GCCTTTAAAAACAACTGGGTTTATTTGGTTAACTGTGATGTTGGGGGCATTTGTTATGGGGAAAAATAAGGTGAGTTCTTTATTACTCTGTGGATTTTTTATTTATATAACGACATTTTATTATTCCTCTTTGAATCAGACTCCGACAAGAGATATCAACGCCTATGGGGTATTTAATGGATTTCAGAAAGCCTACATACCTCACTATACTGTTATTTTAATTTTGTTTATGGTATCTATCGCAGCGGCAGTGATTTCGTTTCTGATTCAAGACAAAAAGATTTCTGGCGATAAGCGTTCTCTTCTTGCCATAATAAGCATAACCACCATTATCTTATCAATACTTACTGATTCGTCAATTATGGATTACGTTGATATCAACGGTCTTGGCGTAAATCCAGGATTTACCATTCTTTCACTACTAGCGTTTTTAATGAGTTGCGTTTCACTGGCGCTATTAGCAAAACACTACTGGAAGCAGATTGCAGAGAAACCAAAAGCAAGTAATGGTTGACTTCAGTCAATCATTCAATAAAGAAAAGCAGACATCCTTTTCACGATCATGTGAGAGTATGCCTGCTTTTCTTATAGCCCCGTACTGATTACCCCTCGGTTTATTTCCTGGCTTTATGCGGTTATTTAGCTTCCTTAAAGCTCAAGCCTTCGCCTTCCCGTTCCACCCGGATGGTTGCTCCTTCGGGGAAATCGCCGGCCAGCAGGCGAATGGCCAGCGGGTCTTGCAACTCGCGCTGGATGGCGCGCTTGAGCGGACGGGCGCCGTAATCGGCGTCGTAGCCAGTTTCAGCCAGATATTCTTTGGCATCGGCGCTCACATCGAGGTGATAGCCGCGTCCTTCCAACAGAGCAGCCACCCGCTTGAGCTGAATCTCGACGATGCGGCTCAAATCTTCCCGGGTCAACGGGCGGAAAACCACGATCTCATCGATCCGGTTGAGGAATTCCGGGCGGAAATGCGCCTGCATCACCCGGTTGATCTCATCCCGCGTGGGCGTCCCGCCTCCGGTGTGGTTCATCCATAGCTCGTTGCCCAGGTTACTGGTCATGATCACCACAGTATTGCGAAAGTCCACCGTGCGTCCCTGACCGTCGGTCAGGCGTCCATCATCCAACAACTGGAGCAAAACGTTGAACACCTCGCTGTGCGCCTTCTCGATCTCGTCGAAGAGCACAACGCTGTAAGGATGACGGCGAACGGCTTCGGTAAGCTGGCCGCCTTCCTCATAACCCACATATCCGGGGGGCGCGCCGATCAGCCGTGAAACCGTATGCTTTTCCTGATACTCGCTCATGTCGATGCGGATCATCGCCCGCTCGTCGTTGAAGAGGAACTCGGCCAGGGCGCGCCCCAATTCAGTCTTGCCCACCCCGGTTGGCCCCAAAAAGATGAACGAGCCAATTGGGCGGTTGGGGTCTTGCAGCCCGGCGCGGGCGCGGCGCACTGAATTGGAAACCACCCGAAGGGCATCTTCCTGCCCTACCACACGCTCACGCAGGCGCTCTTCCATGCGCAACAGCTTCTGCATCTCGCCTTCCAGAAGGCGCGAAACAGGAATACCCGTCCAACGCGCCACGACATTGGCAATCTCTTCGGCGTCCACCTCCTCCTTGAGCATGGCGCCCTCTTTCTGGATCTGCTGGATGCGTTTCTCCATCGTATCGCGCTTGGCTTCCAGTTCACGCAGCGTACCGTAACGCAAACGGGCAGCCTTTTCCAGGTTTGCCTGCCGTTCGGCGGTTTCCATCTCGTGCAGGGTTTGCTCGATCTGCTCCTTGGTCGTACGCAGATCAGAGATAGCTTGCTTCTCCACGTCCCAGCGGGCGCGATACTGGTTCGACTGCTCGCGCAGGTCAGCCAGATCTTTCTCGATCTTCTCCAGGCGTTCACGCGAGGCTTTATCTTTTTCCTTCTGCAGCGCCTGGCGCTCGATCTCAAGCTGCATGATCTGGCGGTCCACCTCATCCAGGGCGCGTGGCTTTGAGTCAATCTCGGTGCGCAGGCGTGCAGCCGCCTCGTCGATCAGGTCAATGGCCTTATCGGGCAGGCGCCGGTCGCCGATGTAGCGATGTGAGAGGGTCGCAGCAGCGATCACCGCCGGGTCGGTAATTCGCACCCCATGATGCACCTCGTAACGGCCTTTTAAACCGCGCAGAATGCTGATGGTATCTTCCACGCTCGGCTCTTCGACCAGAACAGGTTGAAAACGCCGTTCGAGCGCCGGATCTTTCTCGACATACTTGCGGTATTCATCAAGCGTGGTTGCCCCGATCATGTGCAGCTCGCCGCGCGCCAGCATCGGTTTGAGCATATTGCTGGCATCCATGGCGCCCTCGGCTGCGCCCGCCCCCACCACCGTGTGCATCTCGTCCACAAACAGGATCACCGCGCCGGCTGCATCCACAATCTCTTTGAGCACGGCCTTCAGGCGCTCCTCGAATTCACCCCGGTACTTGGCGCCGGCGATCAATGCGCCCATATCAAGCTGCACCAGGCGCTTATGTTTCAGGCCTTCGGGCACGTCGCCGTTGATGATGCGCTGCGCCAGCCCTTCGACCACGGCGGTTTTACCGACGCCCGGTTCACCGATCAGGGCCGGGTTATTCTTCGTCCGCCGCGAGAGAATTTGGATGGTCCGGCGAATCTCTTCATCCCGCCCAATGACCGGGTCGAGCTTGCCCTGGCGCGCCTGGGCTGTCAGGTCACGCCCGTACTTTTCCAGCGCCTGATAAGTCTCTTCCGGATTTTGCGAGGTCACGCGCTGCGAGCCGCGAATGCTCTGTAAAGCTTTTAGAATGGCATCTTTGGTCAACCCGAATTGGCTCAAACGTCTGCCTTCGCTGCTTTCGGTCAGACCCAGCAGAATATGCTCTGTGGAGACATACTCATCCTGCATACCTTTAGCGTAGCGTTCAGCCGCTGCCAGAATGTCTGCTGCCGGGCGCGAAAGTCCGATCTCAACGTTCGAGCCGCTCACTTTGGGGCGATTCTCCAGGTCTTTAACCAACTCCTCTCGCAAGGCCACAGTGCTGCCGGCTACCTTGGTCACAATAGCCGGAACGACGCCTTCCTTTTCTTTGAGCAAGGCGATCAAAATATGAGCCGGCTCAATGCTCTGGTGCTGCAATTCACGCGTCAGCTCCTGGGCATCGAGTATGGCCTGCTGTGCTTTTTGAGTATAACGTTCCAGGTTCATGGGAACCTCCTGATATTGATAAAATAGTCCAGATGCATTTTATCCCGTCTGTGTTGGAGGAAGGTTAAAAGAATGTATGAGAAAGGTAAATAACAACCAGATACATCCCCGTTCACCGGTTTATTTTAAAGCCTTAATCCGCTCTTCAGCAAGTTTGCAATAATCCGGCGATACATCAAAGCCCACGTAATGCCGCTCAAGTTGCGCCGCAGCGACGCAGGTTGTTCCCGAACCGGCAAACGGGTCGAGCACCACATCCTCAATATACGAATAGAGCCTGATTACCCGGGCAGCCAATGCGACCGGGAAGGGCGCAGGGTGGCCGATTTTGCGCGCTGATTCGGGAGGGATGTTCCAGACGGACAGTGTGCCTTCCATGAATTCTTCGTCCGTGATATCCGAAATCCCTTTGTCGGAACGCGAATACCCCCCTTTGGCAAACACCAACAGGTATTCGTGGATGTCGCGCAGGCGCGGCGCTCTGGCGCTCTTCCAGCTTCCCCAGGCGCAGTTGCCGTTCGCGCCTTTGCCTTTCTGCCAGATGATCTCACCCATAGGCAAGAAACCCAACCCGCTGTGAACCTCATAGAAATAAGCGTGTAAGGGGATATAGGGTTTCCGTCCCAGGTTGGCGATGTTGATGACGTATCTACCTCCCGGTTTGAGAACGCGGTAAACCTCTTTACCGGTGCGCCGGATTAAATCGAGATAAGCCGGCATACTGATATCTTCGTCGTAATCCTTACCCACGTTGTACGGGGGCGATGTGAAAGCCAGGGCCACACTCTGATCAGGAAGCGGCATATTCTCTGAAGACTGACAATAAATTCGATCCACCCAGTCCCCGGGAATCGCATCGGGTCGGGCGATTTCAACCTCGTTCGCTCCCGCATCGTCGCCCTTATCCACCCCGTATAGATTCCGCCTGTAGAAATCAGACGAATCGTGACCTTCTCGTTTTGATGCACCATAAGAGGAAGTTTTGGTCATTGCCCTGTCACGTCCTCGATCCAGTCCAGATAATCCTTCGCGCCAGCCAGGAGCGGCAAAGCGATGATCTCTGGAACCTGATAGGGATGGATCGCTTTGACGGCCGGGATGATTTGATCCAGCAAAGCTGAGCGAGTTTTGCAAACCAGCATGACCTCATTATCCCGGTTGACCTTTCCTTCCCAGGTATATAACGAAAGAATGGGCGAGAGGATATTGGCGCAGGCGATTAACTTTTTCTCCAGCAATGTGTTGGCGATCCTTTCCCCAACGGCGCTGGATGGCGCGGTGATCATCACGACAACGTAACGGTATTCCACATCAACCTCCCCAATCGAGTCTTTTAAGCGCTCGCAAAGCCTGAAGGGTGACCCACTTGCTCGGTTCGCCTTCATTTTCAAACGAAACCAACATTCGTTTGTTGTAGCTAAGTTCCATCGGCCACCTGCCCTGCTCGTCGCGTTTGGGAAGAACCAGATCAACAGCTTCCTGCATCCGCTCGTCCCGGCAACCCAGGCGCGTCAGAACATCCAGCATCTCCAGAACATTGGTGTGCCACATGGTCGGGAAACCGAGTTTCAACCAATCCGGTTTGGCAACTTTTTCAAGGTTGTGACTCCGTTTAAAAAGATGGTGTTTAAGGAGAAATTCTACACCGGCGTTCAGAGTATCGATGACCTGCACTGAACGTTCCTCTACCGGAATCTCCGCCAGCGCTCTGAGCGCTTTAACCGCGCCCATCATGCAGGTATGCCTCCCCCAGCATTGATATCTGACGGTGTAAGGGAATTCCTGAGGCGGCTTCGTGTCTTTATCATCGAAACGCTGGCAGGTCGCGATCCAATTAATTCCATCCTGAACGCGCTGGTCGCGGCGCAACCCAAAGCGGATCAGGCTCCAGAGCATGTTGCCGGTCAGGCAGGGAATCACGGCGTCATGTTTGCCGCCATCAGAAATCAAATCAGAAATATGTGCGTATCCACCGCTCTGGCGGTCACGCACAGCTTGCAGAATGAACTCCCCCGCAGCCCGAACCTGCTCGCTGCTCGCATCGGCTCCCAGTTCTGCCAGAAGGATTACGTTCCATACCGTGCCCTTATATTTGGAGTGTTCGTAAAAATCCTCGACTTTACCCCAATACCCTCCCACTGTTTGTTTTGCCAGGATGCGTTGCACCGGGGTACTTTGCATGATGGCCTGTTTGGCTTTTACGACATCCGTGTCAGTTTCTGGGCGGTCATCAATATCCCTCAGGGTGAAATAACGGATAGAAGGGTTTTCCCTGTCCAGCAGCCACTCTGCCAGATCAGGCGTCATCAGCTTTCCCCAACGGGCCATTGCGCCTCCAAAACCTCATCGATGAATTCCTGCCAGGTCGGATCAGGTTCCCAAATTTTGGAAACGTCAACGCGGCATTCTTCCAACGGCAATCTCAGCTTGATATGCCGGTAGAGCATCATAAACACCGAAACCCGCTTATTGCGCGCACAATGAATAAATAGCTTCTTCCCATCCAGCCTGCTCATCAAATCGCAGAATTGCTCGAAATCTGAAACGAGAGGCAGTTCCCATTTAACCGGGATGTGATAATAATCCAGCCCCAATTCTTTCACCTGGCGCTCCTCATCGGGGATTGCATCAAGTGAATCGGGCATTGCCAGATTGATTACGATCTTATAACCGGCGTCTCTAATGAGAAGAAGCTGATCGGCAAAAGGTTGACCGGCGGTAGCAATTTGATCATCTAATTGATAAAAATTTTGGATGGCATTCAACGATGCAGACATGATGGTTGGATTTAAACTCACTCTTCTCTAAAAATTAGCGAGATCTGGTACAGCAATCGACCTGTTTTATCTTCTTTCAATCATAAAAATTTATTAAAATGATTTAATATTTTTATTCTGACAAAACCCGTTCAGCAGAACAATTTACCAGGTACAGCTTTAATTCATCGAATAATCGCATCGGGATAATTAATTTTGCCACCTGCGGTTCACCGACGGAAAGCTGCATGGCAGGCTGCCAGTAAAGCCGGGTTTCTCTTTCGGGTTTCATCTCATTCCAGGGAATAAGCGCCGGTGGGTGTTGCAAAAGGCGCGGCCGAACCCACAGATAAAATCCGGCAGGGCTTATACCAATGGAAACACAACGGCGGTAACGCACAGAGTTGACTTGAAGTGTTTGGTGATCAACCAGCAAACTTTCCGGTTTGCGAGTTGCCAGGTATTTTTTCGTTAATTGATTCAGCCCGCTGGTTGAGGCAAGGCGCTGGGCTAACAGGAAAGAACCCAAAAAGGCCGCACACATTAAAGCCAATAGGATAATAAGAATAAACAGGGGGACGAGAAGGGGTAAAGGGTCAGATGATTCCATAAGGGTAACCTCTGCATTCCATTATTCCTTATCCCATTGGCTCTGTCAAGCGGTTTTCAGTTGGAAATCGTTGAACTTTCCAGACCGAATATCTTCCTGGATCATTTCTGTTAATAGAGATACTTCCATTATGTTCGGGTTATGGACAAAATAGGGTATCAAAACTATCAGGTTGCCAGATTTAAATTATTATGTTCGCTTTTTTCGAAGATCAGATAATCTGTCGTTGCCTTGCTCAGATCAGAATAAACCCCTCTGTATGCCGGCGGCAACAAGGCAGAGATCTGATACATAACCTCATCGGTCATCTTCTGGCGGATATCGCGAGAGAGAGCTTCTCCATTTTGCGTCAAATAGAATGGATTACCTACATTGATAGTGAATAGTGTACGCCTGAAATGAAGCAGGTTATCCACAAATTTTTCACCGCCATAATGGGCAAGCGGCATGATAGGGGCGTGGCTTCGCAAAGCCAGAAGAACAATTCCCGGATGTCCCTGCTGAAGCTGTCCATGATGGCTGCGCGTTCCTTCCGGGGCGATTGCCAAAATCTTCTTTTTTGTCAGAGCATCCTGCGCTTTTTTAAAGGCGTCCAGATCGGCTTCGCCGCGCCGGATGGGGATGCTGTTCCAGAGCGTAAAAAGGAAACGCCCAGCAAGGTTATTCCAATGTTCAGCCTTTGCCAGGCCGGTGAGCGGGCGCGGTAGCAGGTGAGTAAAAATAACCGGCGCTTCCAAAAAGTTGATATGATTCGCGGCTATGATCAGTGGGCCTTCACCAGGCACCTTTGAGAGTTGAGTATCATCAACCCTGCACAAAAGGCGGAAGAAATATTTTATAACCAGGTTGACAAAACGATAAGTAAAGTTCATTATTTCCAGAATATTCAGGGTAAACAAAGTGAATTCTTTATTACAATAGACTTAACCCTCTATCCCCTATAAAGTTATGAAAATCAATCCATTTATAAGGGATAATTCAGGCAAGCCTATTCACCCTGACTTCCTTCAATATCCGATTAACGTCTTCTATCCGGCAATCGGCCGTGCCCTCAGTCAGCACAACCGCCGCGCTGACAGCGGCAGCCCAACCCAAAGCCTGCGACCAATCATCCCCAAGTGAAAGGCGCCACGCCAGCGCTCCTGAGGCGGCGTCTCCTGCGCCGGCGGTATTCTTTACCTTTTGCGGCGGGCTGGATGCTATATAGCATCCCTGTGACGTAACGGCCAGGATTCCATCCACGCCGCAGGTGATCACCAGACCAGGTAATCCATATCGGCCGCGGATATCTTGAGCGGCGCAGGTCAATTCACTTATTGAGGCTGTCTCAACCCCGAATGTTTGGGAAAATTCAGAGCGATTCATTTTGACAATGTCAGGCTTTTGAGAGAGCGCCAACGTCATCGGCTCACTGGGGCAATCAACTAACACTGCTTTCCCTTTCTGGCGCGCCTTTGCCGTGATTGTTGCATAAACATCCTTGGGCATACCTTCCGGAATTGAACCGGCGCAAACGACCCAACTGGCTTTATCCAGATGATGTTCAATACGAGCATGAAAAGTATCAACATCTGCTGGTTTCACCCGCGTTGCGCCAACGGTAATGTGACTGTCACGGCCAGGTTTTGTCTCTACAATGACATGCGCTATCCGGGTTTCGCCTTCCACCCAGACCAGATCGTGTTTGATGCCATAACCGTCCAAAAGCCTGGCTACTCGCTTACCCACTTCTCCGGCAACAATCCCGACGGCGATATTATCAGCGCCCAGGGTTTGCAGCACTACCGAGGTATCAAAACCTTTTCCGCCCACGCTTTCTATTGACTGATGGGTGCGCATCGTGGTAGTCGGAATGAACTCATCAATGAAAATCACATTATCCAGTGAAGCATTGGCTGTAACGGTCAGAATCATAGGGATATTCTCCGGCGTCTAGTCCATCATCCGGCGAGCCAGAATGCACCAGGCATTCCAATCGATTCGCTCCAGAGCGTCAAACGCCGCCAGAATATCTTTACCGGCAACAATAATGCCGTGCTGCGGAATAAGGATTGCGGCGGCCTGTTTTTGAATAGCCGCCTCCTGTCCGCGAAAAGCATCGATCACATTCTGAGCCAGATCCTGGGTATGCGCCGGCGCTTTTTTTGCCACTTTGATCACCCCGAATTTTTGAGTCTGCTCCAGCACCGGTTCAATGGGTCTCTCTGCCGAGCAGAAAGGCAACACGTGAAAAGGATGAGCGTGAATCACACCCATCACATCTGGAAAATTTCGATAGATGGCAACGTGAGCCTTGCCTTCACGAGAAAACATGGGATGATTGATGACTTCATCGGTGTTAACATCGCCTTCAATAAAGTCTTCCGGCTCAAGTTGCCAGTGGCGTTTACTGCCCGAAAAGCGCGGCGAGATGATGATCCGCTCGCCGTCGCGAACGCTGATGTTGCCGCCCGACATGTCTGTTAACCGGCGCTCGAACATTCGCCGTCCGATGTATGCAAGTTGCTGGCGTATCTCATTCATGTTGAATTTCTCCTATAGCGATCATGTTGCTGCCGCTAGTTATTATCTCACAAAAGTCGGTATAATATGCAGCGTGTTTACATTGCAGAGAGGTGGTATGAAAATGACAGCAATTTCCCTAAAGACCCAAAATGATGTACTGACCATCGAGAATGATCAAATTGCTCTGGCGTTCGATCTGAAATCAGGACGCTTTTGTATTAACCGGCAGGGTCTGTTATATCCCCGCATAGTGAATGCTTTAGCCGCGGTTGATTATCACACTGGTAAGGAAAGCGGCGCAGTAAGCTCAGACCGCGCCGGGCAATTTACCGTGCAGCAGATGCCGTTGCAGGATGTGCATGGGACAGGTTATCAGGTTTTGCTGAAGCAGAAGGGCGCAAACGAAGGTTTATCACTCTCCTTTGTTGTGAATATCTATGAAGACAGGCCCTTTTTGCTGCTCCGTCTGCTCCTTCATAATACAAGCGGTTCTACAATCTATCTCGATCAGCTTTCGTTGGTGAAAGCAGAGAATGACAGCAAGGGTTCCGTTCAATTTGGCGAGACGCCTGAAGAGCTGAATTTCTTCAAAGTCGGCTGGCATGACTGGTGTTATACGGGGCTGCGTCGGGCCAATCAAAAAGATATCAGCACGCGGTTGAAACCGTTCAGCGGAGCGATGATATTAAACCCGACTACACCGATATCTTCACAGCGCGGCGACTTTTGGAGCGAGGGTTGGGCCATGCTTGCCAACCAGGATGCAGCCATTGTAATCGGCCTGGTCTCGACAGCCGACCAGTTCGGACAGGTACACGCCCGTTGTACAGCAAAGTCAAACGAATTAGCCCTGATTACCCAGGCGGACGGCGCGCCGCTGGATGCTGGTCAGACAATTGAGAGCGAGTGGGGATACATACAATTTATCGATCTTCCCAACCCTGACCCTGCAAACGACTATATCAATGCCACGGCTCGCCAGATGAAGGCACGCGTCCCGGTTAAGACGCCGCCTTTAAAATGGACGCACTGGTATCATTTCTTTCATAACATTACTGAAGAGCGTTTCATCTCTAATCTGGAAGAGATCCATAAAATTCAGGATGAACTGCCGTTTCATACGCTTCAACTGGATGACGGTTATCAATCGGCCTGGGGCGATTGGACAACTTGCAACGATAAATTCCCCAACGGCCTGCCTTATCTTACCAGAAAGATAAATCAGAAAGGTTACGAAGCCGGATTGTGGCTTGCGCCTTTTGTCGTTGACCCACGTTCGCAGATAGCTAAAGATCATCCTGACTGGTTGATCAGGGATAGGAAAGGAAAACCCATTCACAGCGGTCTCTTTTATGAATTCACCGGTTACGCACTGGATGCCACACACCCAGCCGTTCAAGAACACCTCCATACTCTAATGGATACGATCGCCCACCAGTGGGGATTCAAATTCGTCAAAATAGATTTCACTTATGCGGGAGCGTTGCCCGGTAAACGTTATGACCCGCGCCTGACACGCGCCCAGGCTTTCCGTAAAGGGTTGGAAATCATCCGGGATGGGCTAGGCGAAGACACATTTCTGCTCGGCTGCGGCTGCCCATCCGGCCCGGCAATCGGGATTGTGGACGCTATGCGGATCGGACCGGATACTGGCCCAACCTGGGAACCACGCCTGGTCAATTTTGGCTGGTTGTCGCCGTTCATCAGGAATGAAAAATCTGTCCCCTGCTTACGTAATAACATTCGCCATTCGTTAAACCTGAGCACCCTGCACCGCCGTTGGTGGTGGAACGACCCCGATTGTCTGATGGTCAGGAATTATGATACTTCACTGACCGACGCCGAGATAACCAGCAGTGTCAGTCAGGCAGGATTATTGGGCGGCCTTGTGGTTAACAGCGACGACCTCACCCGGTTGCCGGCAGAGAGGCGTAAGCTGCTCAGTGTTCTGATACCGATTTTAAGTCCAGGCGCTCGCCCGGTTGATCTGTTCGAGCATGAAATGGTGGAAGTGTATGATCTGCCTATGCAGCAGGACTGGGCCGGCTGGCATGTGACAGCAGTGTTCAACTGGACAGACCACCCGGCTATGAAATCACTGGATCTCAGTCGACTGGGCTTCAGTGAATCGCGGCCCTTGCACGTGTTCGATTTTTGGAATCAGACCTATCAATTGCATAAGGGTCAGAACATTAGCCTGGGCGTCTTACCAGCGCATGGCTGCAAGGTGCTGCGGATTTGCCCGGCTGATGGCGAACCAACCCTGGTTGGCGACACCCTGCATATCACGCAGGGCGGCGAGATCGAGAGTTGGAAAGTATCAGACGATGGTTTGCAATTCAGGGTAATGGACTTGAACCGAAAAGCAGCCGGCGACGTCTATCTCTGGCTGCCAGAGGAACCGGTTGAAGTTTTACAGGATGGCGCAAGTATTCCTTTAAAATTTTGCGCGGATCGGGTTTACGGACTGCATTTATCCTTACATGGGCCAGCGGTAATTTCAATTCGCTATAAACGATAGCAGGTTTTATTCGTAAGAGAGAACATCACGAACGGTGAGACGCACCGCGTTCCGCGCCGGAAGCAGGCTGGCCAGAACCGAGATTACGATTACGACAATCAGCCAGACAATCAATCCATCCACGCCAAAGACAAATTTTAACGGCACGAAAATGAACGCCACGCCGACCAGGGTGTTCAATAGCAGACTGATGGGTATCGATACGATGATCCCTAACAACCAGCTAATAATCCCGATCAACACGCCTTCGACGACAACAATGGCAAAAATTGAGAGGTTGGATGCGCCAACGGCGCGCATCACGCCGATCTCGCGAGTTCGTTCGATAACGTTCATACCCATCGTACCCATCAGTCCCAATCCTCCGACCAGGGCAATCAGGATTGCCATTATCAGCAACGCATAGACGAGGATATTAATCGAGGTCATCTGCTGGGCGCGCTGTTCCGTACCAGTGGTGATATCACCCACCTGAATACCCGCCAGGTTAAGCGTGCTTTCGATATCCCTGGCTACCCGATTTTCAGTCGCTGTATCCCTGGGCGATACAGTAAGACGGAAACTGTATCCATCCCCTACGTCATCCAGCAGCCGATAAAGGTATTCGCCATTAGCATACAAGAATGGCGGGATGACCGTCCCGGCCATCTTGAATATCCCCACGACCGTCCAGGTATATTCCTTTTCTTCTATTTTGGTTATGATCTGGTCGCCAACCTTTGTATTCGGGCGCTCGTTAAGGAAATGATTTCCGATCACGATGGCATTTTGATCGTCAGGGCGCAGCCAGCGTCCCTCGGTGATGACTGGCTCGATGAGCGTCGAATCAGATGGGGGCGCCCAGATGATTGCTTCGACTGCAGTTGCTTTATCTTCTGAAAGAACTTTGGCCGAACTGATACCCCAGGCTTCGATCCGATCCACTCCGGGAATTGTACGTAAAATTTGCTCAACCTGATTGATGCGGTGGGTTCTTGTCAGATTGAGGTTGATATCGGAAAGAAAATAGCCCAATGTTTCGTTAATCGTCAATTGAAACGATGAGCGCACCGAAAAGACGCCGATGAAAATTGCCCCAGCCAATGTGAGCGTCGAGAGAGTCAACAGCAAACGCGCCTTGCGACGAAATGTATTGCGCAATGAGATCAGCAACGGGCGGGGCAATCCGCGAATCTTCTCAAGGAACTGGTCAATCCGGCTCTGTCCGAAATGACCCTTGCCCAAACCATAACTGGATATGGCTTCACGGATGGTTATCCGGGTACCATGTAGAACCGGAACCAGAGCAGCAAGGACCGGCAAACCCAACGCAATGACAATTTCTAATAACAGAGTTTGAAGCGGTATGTGATACCCACTGGGCATAAAGTTCAAGACAGAACTCATCCCACTGATCAGAATATAAGAAACTAAAGCCGAGAGCGGGATGACAATTAACAACGCCAGCAAGCCAAAGCCAAGCACCAGGGCAATGTACATTCCCATAACCTGGGCAGAATTTGCGCCAACTGCCTTCATCACGCCGATTTGGCGCACATGCTGGGTAAGCAGGGAATTGATCGTGTTAATTACCAAAAACGCACTCAAGAAAACGGTTAAGACGCCAAAAATGCCCATCATGACCAGAAGGGTTTGCAGGACGCTCTTAACCGGATGCTCGCCGGGGCGCATCACAACGGTTGCAAAAACCGTTGCGCCGCTTTTCTCCATCTTCTTAGCAATCAATTGAGCAATGTTTTTGACATGCGCCTCGTCAGTCTTTTTTTCAGAGACTGTGAAATACATCTGATCATACATATCGTAACCAGACATATTTTTCATTGTGCTTTTACCGATGTATGCATTAACATAACCGGATAAAGCGGTTGAATATCCTGTCGGGTCGTGTACGATGGCAGCTACGCGCAAGGTGCGTTTGCGCTTATCCGGCAATTCAACCTGAACCGTATCACCGACCTTTACTGGCAAAAGGCCCAGGCTGGTATGATCGAGCAATATATCTCCCTCTCTGAGAGAAGTGGGAAGCGGCCCGCTGAGCGGTTTGAGTGTATTGATATTCATGTCGTTCAGCGATGGAAGCATGGTAAATGAAATCGGGTACCACTGCCCCAATAAACCCTGAACACGTCCTGAATAACTGCTGCGCCCTTCGGCATTTTCAACGCCGGGGATGCGGCGAATATTTCCGACCAGGGTATCATCAAAGAGATAACTGTAATTGTAGCCGCTGTAGGGATTAGCCGACAGGTAATCGGCATCCAGATCGTGAGACATGATAATATAGACATGGCTCACTGTTCCAACGGCAAAAACGCCGACCATGATCGAAAGTACGACCAGGATGGTGCGCGCTTTATTGCTCCATAAATCGGACAGGACTTTTTTCCAACGCGGCTGGATCATTTTGACTCCCGCGCCTGAATGTTCTCCGCCAGACGTTCTTTGGCAAGCTGCTCAACAGCGCTGCGAGTAGCTTCGGATTCTTCGATCAGTTTGAAAAATTTATTCCGATCCAGAACGACCACCTCAGCCGGGCTTTGCGCCGAAGCGCGTATCGTAGCCGCAGCCTGTCTCGTTCCCCCACTCAACAATTCGATTTCCCCAAAATACTGTCCCGGCTCGAATTGGGCGACGGCGATATCGTTCGCTTGCGGCCGGTGCAGCAAAACATCGACCTTACCTTTAGTGACGATATAGAATTTATCCTGTCTGGCGCCTTCTTCGATGATCGACTTACCGGGAGCGAATCTCAGCGGTTTAAGCTGACGGGTCGCTTCAAGCATCTGCTGCTGAGTCAGCGTCGGCAGCGCCCGGGCGACAAATTCGTTCACCACTTCGCCATCCGAAATCAAAACAGTGCGTTTGACGCGATTGGCTAGGCTGCTGTCGTGGGTGACCATGATCAAAGTTTTACCCGTCTCGACCAGTTTTCTGAACATCTCGAAGACGGCTTCGGCCGTTTTGGAATCCAGGTTGCCCGTCGGTTCATCGGCGACGATGATCGGCGGGTCGTTTGCCAGGGCGCGGGCAATTGCCACGCGCTGCTGCTGACCGCCGGAGATGGCTGTGGGGAGTTTATTGGCATGATCCTGCATGTCAACCATTTCGAGCAAATGCATAGCCCGCTCTTTACGCTCCGGAATCGGATATGCATTGCAAAAATCCATCGGCAGCATGATATTCTCGACCAGGGAAAGCATGGGCAGCAACTGGAAGAACTGGAAGACAATGCCCAGATTCTTTCCCCGCCATACCGCCATCTGATTTTCGGTAAGGCTGTGCACCGGAACTCCCCCAACAAACACCTGGCCTGAAGACGGACGGTCGATGCCGGTGAGCATGTTGATGAGAGTCGATTTTCCACTCCCCGATTTTCCGATCACACCGACAAATTCGCCCTGTTCGATAACCAGGTCAATATTATTCAGGACGGTGACATCACCCGCTCCAGTTTTGTAAGATTTGACGACCTCGTGCAGATGAATGTAACCCTGTTCATCGTTCGATTCAATGGTTGGGATTTCCACCCGTTGTTTGAAAAATTTCTTGACCACATCTATTCTTCCTCGAATGTTACCTGGGCAGTCATACCCCAACGCATTCGCGGATCCTTATCTTCTATCGCTATTTTTACTTTATATGTGATATCGCCCTGTTTTTCTTCATACACATTGGCAATCGATTCGACCACGCCATTCAACGTCAGGTCAGGAATCGCGTCCAGAACTACTTTAACCTTCTGCCCTTCTTTCACCTTGACGATGTCAATTTCAGTCAGATCGGTGGTCTCAACAGTCCAGCGTGAATAATCGGCCATGATCGCGGCGACCTTACCGAGGGGGACGTTTTCGCCCACCTTCAGATCGATTTTGACTACCGTACCGTCTATCGGCGCGGTCAGGTCCAGGTCGGCAAGGGCAGCTTCAGCGGCAGCAAGAGCCGCTTTGGCCTGGTTCACCCGCGATTCGGCCGCATCCAATTGATCAGGGTCGATACCGCCTTTGAGGGATTCCAGGTCCTTTTTCGCCTGGTCGTATTTGGCCTTCGCCAGTTCATATCTTGCCGTCTTGTCAGCAATTTCGATTGCATCCGGCTTGTCGCGCAGCCACTCCAACGTATCCTTCGCCGCATCACGACGGGCGCGGGCATTGACCAGGGCGTTATAGGCTTCGACACGTTCGGGTTCGTCGAAAGTCAGCCATTTGACGCTGTCGAATTCTTCCTGAGCGTCATCCAATTCCTCTTCAGCCAGTTCATAATCCAGCTCGGCCTCGTGAATTTTTTCCGGGGTGCCGCGCGGGTAATTCAGAGCCTCGTAATCGTCTTTAGCATCGTCCAATTCCTTATCGGCCTGAGCCAGAGCCAGCTCGAATTGAGATTTGGACAGCAGGGCATTTTTATTGAGATCATCGAGCGCCTGCTGCGCCAGGAGAAGTTCCGTTTTGCTGGCCTCGACGGCTGAACGCAGGGCTTCGCTATTTTCCAGGCGCGCCAGCACATCACCCGCTTTAACGTCCTTCCCTTCAGCAGCCAGCACCTCAGCAACATTCCCGGCTGTATTAAATGACACGTTGATAAACTGGTTTGGCAAAAGCTGTCCCTCGGAAGTGACCAGACTGACCGGGGCAACCGGCGTCGTCGATTCGGTTGCCGAGGGCGTAGGCGTCTTGCCGCCGCCGCAAGCAGCTAACAATAAACCAGAGATAACCAGCAGGATGAACAGTCTTTGTATCTTCATCTTCTTCATTCCTTATCTAAAATGTCAGGGGATAAACCAGACTTCAGATGTCATACCCCAGCGCATCTGAGGGTGGGCATCACTTAATAAGACAGTCACCTTATAGGTGATATCTCCCAAGTTCGATTCATAGAGACGACTGATATCAATCACTTTCCCATTCAGGTTTGTTTCAGGAAGGGGATCTAACACCACACGAGCGGCTTGATCAAGCCTGAGACGGGTAATCTCGTTTTCGGTTACGTTTTGGGTTTCGACAATCCATTCGGTCAGATCAGCCACGGTAATGATGGGCTTTCCAGCGACGGCTTCTTCGCCCGCTTTAATGTCAATACGAATCACAACGCCGTTAAAGGGGGCGCACAGTTCGCGGTCGGCGACGGCCTTTTCACTGGCTGTCAGCGCCGCTTTGGCAGCTTTCAGGCGGCCTTCGGCGTCAGCAACCTGATCGGGGTCCAATCCATCCACCATTTCGTTAAGGTCCTGCTGATAAATTTCGTATTGCGCCTGAGCAATACCGAGAAGGGCGTCTTTTTGAGCGACTTCAAAGCGGTCGGGCATAGCGCGCAACCGTTGCCAGATTTTCTTCAGGTAATCACGTTTATCTTCCGCGAGGCGCAGGATCTTGTAGGAAAGGACGTATTCCTCGTTTTCAAAGGAACGCCAATCCACATCGTCAAAGACTTCCTGATAAAAGGTGACCAGGTCTTCAGCGTCATCATACTGCTGTTTGGCCAGTTCAATGCGGTCTTCGGATGCACGCGGGAACCTGACCCAGCGGGCGCGTTTCTGGGCGTCTTCCAGGTCGTCCTTGGCTTTTTCCAGAGCCACGCGAACCTGGGCGCTGTTGATCGCTGCGTTTTCCATAAGGTTATCAAAAGCCTGCTGCGCCTGAAGCAGCCTGTACTGACTGGCTGCCAGTTCAGAAAGCGCTTCGGCGTCCTCTTCCAAACGGATGAGGGGTTGGCCGGCCTTCACGGTCTGACCCTCAGAAACCAGCACTTCACTAACCCGGCCGCCGCTCTTGAAAGACAGGTCAACCCGGCTGCGAGGAAGCAATCTTCCCTCGGTGATGACGGGGATGCTGGGGTCCAGCGCGGGCAGCGTCGGCGTGATTTCCGGCGTGGGGGCCGGTTTGCCGCCGCAGGCAGTCAGGATCAGGGCAGCAATAATGATAAGAAATGACAGCTTATTCATCCTCATTATTCTTTATACGAGATTTTTTGATAAAAGGTTCAAAACCGGATTATTTAAAAGTTATATAGATTATATATGGTAGAGACATTTTTGGGTATAGCCTGTCTAAGGTATTGAATGGATTTAACAATGCGCTATCAACCATTGAAAATCCACCACCGGCCAACTCGTTTGACCCTCTATCCGACCTATAATATTTTACAATGTATTCGTTTCGCGAAAAAACGAATACTCTTTTACGGGCAGGCGCCAAGGCAACATTATTGTAGCACATCCGGGTTGGCAAACAAGACCCCAATATGTGGATATGCAGTGAAACAGAATCACTCTCCCCACGCCCGGCGAACGGTTCTCCCTTCCACCGCCCAAATCTCCGTGGCGAAGGCTTCGATGAAATAACGGTCGTGCACCACGGCCAGCACAGTCCCTTCGAAGCCAGAAAGCGATTGCTCAAAGTGACCACGCGAGGGGATATCGAGATGATTGACCGGCTCATCGAGCAGAAGCAGATTGCAGCCCTGCGCGACCAGACAGGCCAGCGAAAGGCGGGCGCGTTCGCCGTAGGAAAGGCGACTGATCGGGATGAACACGTCGTCGCCCTTGAAGAGGTATTTGGAGAGGAACGAGCGGGCTTCGGTCTCCGAGCCGCCGCGAATGGCCAGCATCGTTTCGAGGGCGTCAAGCGCCGGGTCGAGGTTTTCCTGTTCCTGCGCCATATAGCCGGCCTTCACACCGCTGCCCAGGCGCACGCTGCCCGCAAGGGGCAGCAGCAGCCCGGCGACAGTGCGCAGCAGGGTAGTCTTGCCGCTGCCGTTTGGCCCGATCAAGGCCACACGCCGGCCATAGCGCAAAGTGAGGCGGATATTTTCAAGAAGGGGAATGCCGTTATAGCCCACCGCCAGGTCTTCCATCACCACCACGTCGCGCCCGCTGGCGGGGGTTTCGCCGAACTCCATTTTCATCTCCCACATCTGGCGGGGTTTTTCGATGGCATCCTCGTTCTTCAGGCGATCCAGGCGCGCTTCGAGATGCTTGGCGCGACCAATGGTGTGCAAACTGCGGTTGGCAAAGAAGGCTTTGGCAAATTTATCGCCCGAATCGGCCTTGCCGCCCTTCTGCGGGCGGGTAAGCATACGCAGGTTCATGGCAGCCTTTTGCAAGCGGACGATCTCGTCCTGCTGGTCGCGGTATGCCTGGCGGCAGCGCTCACGCTCGGCGGCTTTTTGCTCCTGGTAATCGCTGTAACCGCCGGCGTAACGGCGGACGCTGTGCGTTGCAGGGTCGATTTCGAGGATGCCGGCGACAGTGTTATCCAGAAAGGCGCGGTCATGGGAAACCAGCAAAACAGCATGTTGAAAATTTCGCAGCCAGCCTTCCAGCCATTCGAGCATCTCGATATCAAGGTGATTGGTGGGTTCATCCAGCAACAAGAGTTGAGGGGAAGAAAGCAGCACTCCGGCCAGCGCCAGGCGCGTCTTCTGCCCGCCGCTCAATATGGAAGCCGGGGTATCCAACGGATAATCGGCCAGACCCAAACCGCCCAGCACCGTGTGGAGTTGGCTTTCAAACTCGGCAGCCAGTTCCAGCTTTGCCAGAATCAGGTCATATTCCTGCTGCAGGGCAGGCTGATCTGGCTGGCGCGCCAGAGCCGCGGCAAGCTGTTCGAGGCGGACGGTGAGGGATTCCATGTCGCCGCCCAGTCGGTTCAGATAACCGCCGAGAGTATCATCCGCCTGAAACCGGAAGCCCTGAGGTAAATATCCCACTCGCTCCGCAGGGATCGCCAGTTTCACCGTCCCAGAATCAGGAAACTCTTCGGCGGTAATAATACGCAATAAAGTCGTCTTACCGCAACCATTGGGGCCAACCAGTCCCAGACGTTCGCCGTCATCGAGGGTAAACGAGACGTTATCTAAAATGGTCTCAAGACCGTAGGATTTTGAAATGTTTTGGAGTGTAAGCATCAGCAACCTGCCTGTCTATCCCCGGTATGCGCTGCATACTGGGGCTTAAAAAGAAAAACCGGGGGCGCATGCCCTCGGCTTAAAATTTAAACGATATGGAACCGAGACACGTTCCCAAAAAGTCAATCGTTTACAGGTTGTTGTTCGTCATTCAAATCTCTCCTGGTAGCTTGCTGCCATTATACCATAGATTATTTAATCCACGTTGCCACCTGGATGTCATTGCGGGCCTCGACAGAATGGCGAGGCGTGGCAATCTCGGATTTTGACGTTGAGACTGCTTCGTCAGACAAACGTAGAGATTACCGTCAAGGTAGCAACTTGAGTTATTTAGCTCAAACCGCGATTCATGAAATTTTTACCGCAGATACCCCGAAGAGTACGATGTACACGCTGATGAATACAGGGAGATTGCCACGGCGGGCTGACGCCCGCCTCGCAAAGACAATCTGTTTTTTGGGTCGGATTACGCCACCTCTGGATGGACATAGGGCAAACTTATCTCATAATGTATCGGATTCACCGGCGCAACCCACCCCTTCGC
>CAZDAW010000061.1:0-19778 GCA_964503685.1 uncultured Anaerolineaceae bacterium
GCAGTGACAAAAACGGGTAAATTTTTCTACACCCGAATTCACGTTATTTAGATGCGATTGCCCTAGCCGCCACCAACCCCTGAAAACTTTTTGGGGTAAAATAGAGAAAGATACCTGAAGTCTTCCTGGTATCATTCATATATATTCTCATAAAAATTTACTAATCGACGGAGCGAAACCATGAATAAATGGAAAATCCTACTAACCGATGGTTTGGAAGAAAACGGGCAGCAAATCCTGAGAGAAGCCGCCCAGGTGGATGACCGCGCTGGCATCACAGCCGATGAGCTTTTGCAGGTTGTTGGCGAATACGACGCGCTGATCGTCCGCGGGCGGACCAAAGTCACCAATGCCGTATTCGATGCAGGCAAAAAATTAAAGGCGGTCGGGCGCGCCGGCGTTGGCGTTGATAATATCGATCTTGAAGCCGCTAAAGCGCACAAAGTGACGGTGGTCAATTCGCCAATGGCAACCACCCGCGCCGTTGCCGAACTCACTATGGGACTGATGCTCTCCATGATTCGCGACATCCCCCGCGCTGACGCCGCCATGAAAGCCGGCAAATGGTTGAAGAAGGAACTGGAAGGCGTAGAAGTGGACGGCAAAACCTTGGGCGTTATCGGTTTCGGGCGCATTGGGGCAACCGTCGGCTGGATGGCAAACGCTTTCGGTATGAAAATCATCGCCTACGACCCAATTATTCCCTCCGATGAGATCAAGAAACGCGGCGGCGAACCGGTCAGCCTCGATGAACTGCTCAAGAAATCCGATTTCATCACCCTGCACATTCCGTTGACCGCCGACACTAGGGGCATTCTGGGGAAAGACGCTTTTGCTAAAATGAAAGACGGTGTGCGTATTGTCTGCGCGGCGCGCGGCGGCGTCATCGATGAAGAGGCCCTGCTGGCAGCTCTTGAATCCGGCAAAGTTGCCGGCGCCGCTCTCGATGTCTTCAGCGCCGAGCCGCCCGGGCAGACCGCCCTCGTCTCTCACACGAAAGTAATCTGCACGCCGCACATTGGCGCTCAAACTGTAGAGGCCCAGGGTCGGGCCGCTGCAGATATATCAACAGAAATTCTGGCCGCCCTGGATGACAAACCCCTACGCTGGAAGGTGGCTTGATCGCAAGATGGAAGAAAAAGTAAAGCAGCTAAAAACCATCCTGAACAAGTACGCCGATCTTAATTACGCCAATTCCGTATTGGGTTGGGATCAACAGACCTACATGCCGCCCGGTGGAGCCGAAGGCCGCGCTTATCAGATGGCAACTATCAGCAGCCTGGCTCACGAGACCCTCACCTCAGACGAACTCGGCCATATCCTCGATGATTTACAGCCCTATGCGCAACAGCTTCCGCCTGATTCGGACGACGCCTGCCTGATTCGCGTGGCAACCCGCGAATACAAAAAACGAACCCGCGTACCCACCAACTGGGTGGCCGAGTTCACCCGGACGACAACCGTCGGGCAGCAGGTATGGGAAGAAGCTCGCGCTGAGAATAATTATTCCAAATTTCAACCCCATCTCGCTCACATCTACGAGCTTCGCCGCCAGTACGCCGATTACTTCAAACCTTACACGCACATCTACGATCCACTGCTCGACGATTACGAACCCGGGTTGAAGACCGCCGAAGTGCAGACAATTTTCAACAAGATTCGTCCGCAACAGGTGGAATTGATTCACGCGATTTCCCAGGCCAAACCCATCAACGACGAATTCCTGCATCTGGACTACGATGAACAGAAACAATGGGATTTCGGAGTAGATGTAATCACTCGTTTTGGATTCAACTGGCAGAACGGGCGGCAGGATAAATCGGCGCACCCGTTCACGACTTCTTTTGGCATCACCGATGTACGCATCACCACACGTATGGTTCCCGGATTGGGAATGTCGGCGCTGTTCTCAACCATGCACGAAGGAGGTCATGCCCTCTATGAAATGGGCGTTGACGCCCGCCTGAAGCGCACCCTGTTGGCAAGCGGCGCTTCCATGGCGCTGCACGAGTCGCAATCGCGTATGTGGGAAAACTTGGTCGGCAGGTCCTACGACTTCTGGATATACTTCTACCCACGGTTAAAAGAGACCTTCCCAACTCAGCTGGGTAACGTCAGTCTGGACGATTTTTATAAAGGAATCAATAAAGTTGTCCCCAGCTATATCCGGGTGGAAGCCGACGAAGCCACATATAATCTGCACGTCATGCTGCGCCTGGAACTGGAAATTGCACTCATCGAAGGCAGCCTGGATGTCGCTCACCTGCCCGAAGCCTGGAATACTCGCATGAAGGAATACCTGGGCATTACACCGCGCAACGATGCCGAAGGTGTGTTGCAAGACGTGCATTGGTCAGGCGGCATGATCGGTTATTTTCCCACCTATGCCCTGGGCAACCTGATCTCAGTCCAACTTTGGGATTGCCTCCTGAAGGATATCCCTGACCTCCCCGGACAAATCCGCCAGGCGCAGTTCAGCGATTTGCTGGGATGGCTGCGCGAAAAACTGCACCGACACGGCGCCAAATATGAACCGCAGCAATTAGTCAAAACCATAACCGGGTCGCCGATTGACCCATCGCCGTATATCCGCTATCTGCATGACAAATACGATAAGATATACAATTTATAGGCTTTCAGAAAATAACATGTCACATACAGTAAGGGCGGGTTTTTGACCCGCCCTTATAAAACTCATCAGAAAGATAAGCCTGTGGAGTTATCGATTGTTCAAAAGCATTCCTGATCGCAAGCCTTTCGCGAAGGCAAGTTTTTCAGGCAAGCAGAAAAACACCCTGATATTCTTTATCTTTGCCATTCTATTAACAGGCTGCGCTTCCTGGCTGAAAACGCCTGCGCCGCAATCGCCGCCCAATATCACCCTGCCGCCGGTTACGCCTATCGTGCTGCTCATTCCCACCGAAACAACCCCGACGCTTGAAACGCCAGAAAATGTTACACCGACGTTTGTTCCCATCGTGATCAAAACGCCTGCTGACGCGCCGCCAACCATTCCGGTCATGTTTCCAAAGTCATCGCCAACGCCGCTGCAAGACGTTGCTATTCCCAATTCAATCAACCGCATTCTGCGTCCCGGTCCGCTTTCAAAAGTCACCTCGCCGATCCGGGTGGAAATCGCCAGCATCGCGCCTGAATCAGGGACGCTATCAATTGAACTTTATGGGGAAGATGGGCGGCTGCTCTCACAGATCACCCGTCCGGATAATATTCTGACCGGACAGAAATTGAACCTGAACTATAAAGTCTATTTCGATATTCCTGCCCTGTCTGAATACGGGCGGCTGCAGGTTAATATGGGTGATTTTTATGGACGGGTCACCTCGGTCAGTTCGGTCAATCTCATCCTGCTCTCACAGGGCGGATCCGAAGTCAATCCGCCGGGCGATTCGCTGGCATCGATCTACATCCAAGCGCCGCGGTATATGGAAATCATCACCGGCGGAGAATGCAACGCCGTCGGTTATGCGCGCCGCGCTAGCGATCAGACGCTCACTGCAGAGTTAATCACCGACGACGGACGAATACTGGCCTCCAGTCCGGTGGAGATCGATCCATTTTACCCGGGTAAACACGCTCGTTTTACTGTGAAACTGCCCTACGAAGTTAACGGAACGACTTTTGCCCTGCTGATTATTCGCGAACCGGGCGATAGAATCCCTGGCGATCAGGCGCTCTCCAGTACGCGAGTCGTTCTGACGCCGTAAAGAATACTTCTGCGAAGCGTTTTCTGCGCCCAAAAAACAAATTGAATTCAGAGGATTAAAAACCGCCGCTGGTATAGTAGCTCGGATCGGTCGGCGTGGCGCCCGATGGGTCCCAGACATAGACGTAATCGCCCTCATGCGCCCAATCATAAAGCCAGTGTGCATCGCCGATAGACATATTGACGCAGCCGTGCGAAATCGGGTTTCCCAGACGGGCGTGCCAGTAAGCGCCGTGCAGGGCGCGTGCTTTGTCGAAATACATCGTCCAGGGTACATCCTCCAGATAATAATAGCCCGATCCATCTGCTGAAAAATCCCCACTCATCGTTTCTATCTCTTTCTTCTTATATATCTGGAACAAACCCGGTTGAGTGTAGAAAGGCTCCAGGCCGGTCGAAACCGGCGTGGCAAATACCAGGCGATTTTGGTCGTAAACCGCCAGAGTTTGCTCGTAGAGATTAACCTCAATCCAGCGTCCGGTGGTCACACCCGCCGGGGCCGTGGTGTTGGGGTAAACAACCGCCGCCATCCGCCCCTCAATCCATTCATCCTGCCCAATCATCAACCAATCAGTGTTGTCCTTTTCCTGCTTATCGAATACCTGAACCACTTCAAAACGATTGAGTTGACGACCGGTTTCTGGCGCAAAATAACCCGGCTCTTTTTTCACCGCCGTCAGATCGCGCACCCAACCGAATTTATTACGCGGCGTCTGCGTAAAGAGCAGACCCTGAAATGTCTGGAAACTGATCCGTTGGGTGTAGTTCCCGTCAACCCATGCGCCTGAAGTAGAATGCAGAAAAATACCCGGATCGGCATTGACGATGTCGGTATACGAAATGTACTTCGTATCGCCCCCAACCATGCGCGACGAACTATCATACGAAGGAGCCGAATAAAATGGGACATCCACATTATCGGTCAATTTGGCATATTTAAACGAAATCTCGGAAAGCTTCGGATCGGGTGAATAAGCAGGCAGGGGACGCGCCGGAAAAGAAAGCCCCGCCTTTGCCATCCGGGTCAGATACTCTGAAGGCCCCAGGGGCAAGCAGGTTCCGGGGTCCTGTAAATACACGCCCGGCAGGCAGATTGCCGCGCCGGCGTAAGACTCATTGCCCGCAGGTGTATCAGATTGGGCAGCGGCCGGCTGAACCAGGGAAGAGATCAATACCAGCGAAAGAGTGAAAATGTAAAACAGCTTTTTCATAGTGTTCCTATTTTACCCGAAAATTCTTCCCAAAGAATAAATATCCGTTACCTCCCTAAAAACAACGCCCCCAAAACCGCCAGGAAAAGGGCAATGCTGATATAACTGTTGATATTGAAAAATGCCATATCAATTCGTGAAAGGTCATCGGGGCGCACCAGGCTGTGTTCCCATGCCAGCAATATCACGGTAACTCCCAGACCGATCCAGTAAAAGATTCCCAGGCTCATCCAGTATCCAACGGCGGTCAGGAAACAAACTGTAACAATATGGCAAATGATCGAAAGATTTAACGCAAAAGAAATCCCATAACGCGCCGGGATGGCATGCAATTTATACTGGCGATCAAAATCGGCATCCTGACAGGCATAGATTAAATCAAAGCCGCCGATCCAGAACGTGACCGCGCCGAGCAGCAGCCATGCCGGTAAATCAGATAAGGTGAAGAGAGACCCGCGCACGGCCACCCAGGCGCCCACCGGGGCCAGGCCGTCCGTGAAACCGAGGATAAAATGGGAGAATACGGTAAATCGTTTGGTAAAGGAATAGCCAATTAGAAAGAGTATCGCCAGAGGGAGGAGTTTCAATGGAAGAGGGCCCAACTGCCAGGCTGCCAGCGCCAGCGCCAAAGCCGAGAGCGCTGTTCCTATCCAGGCTGTTCGCAGAGAAATCGCCCCGGTCACCAGCGGGCGGTTTTGGGTACGCGGATTTTTCGCATCCTGAAAACGGTCTGCCAGACGGTTGGTTCCCATCGCCAGAGTCCGCGCCGCTGCCATCGCCATCGTAATCCAGATGAACTGCCATAACGTCGGCCACCCACCCGCAGCCAGCAACATACCCAAATAGGCAAAAGGCAGGGCAAAGATGGTATGCTCAAATTTAATCAGTTCAAGGAAATCGCGTACCGCTTTCACAAAACACAACTCTCATATTGTCCGGCAAATAACGCTGGCGTGCCGCCGGTATGCCAGAACAGGATGGTCTCGCTGGGGGCAAAGAAGTTCCGGCGGATTAAATCAATCATGCCGCCGGCGGCTCTGCCGGTGTAAACCGGGTCGAGCAACAACCCTTCGTTTGCAGCAAACAGGCGGATTGCTTCTTTTTCTAGCTCACTCATCACTCCGTAGCCGCCGCCCACGTAGTCGGCATTGACCAGAATATCTTCCGGCTTGAACACCATCCTGTCACCCAGCTTATCCGAGGCGTCTGTTGCCAGAGCAGCCACTCTGGCCTGCAAAACATCAGCCGGTTCATCCACGCTGATCCCAAGAATCCTGCCCCGATAACCAAAACGGCGCGCACCCAACACCAGACCGGCCTGCGTTCCACCCGACGAGGATGGAAAGATGATCCATTCGGGATGATGACCCTGTTCCAGCAGCTCCTGAACAGCAAAGGCATACGCCAAAGCGCCGGTGGTATTGGAACCTCCGTAAGGTACAAGATAAGGGCGCTGCCCGGCTGCCCATAACGCATCGAAAACGCGTTTGAGTTCAGCGTCGCGCTGCTCGCGGGTGGTAAAGACGGCTTCAGCACCCAGAAGCTTATCGAGTAAATAATTTCCCGAAGGCTGCGCGGGCGGATCGCCTGCCAGGACCAGAACACAGCGCATGCCAAAACGAGCCGCAGCCGCGGCAGTCTGCCGGCAATGATTCGACTGCACAGCGCCTGCCGTGATGAGTGTATTGGCGCCGCCCGCCTGGGCTTCAGCAATCAAAAACTCCAGCTTGCGCGTCTTATTGCCGCCCAACGCCAGCCCCGTCAGGTCATCTCGTTTGATCAATAAGCGCGGGCCATTTAAAACCGTCGAAAGACGAGGCATTGTCTCAACAGGCGTCGGAAGATTGGCAAAACGTAAACGAGGAATCATAATGCAGTAACCTCCTGACGAGTTTGAGCTTTACCGCGGCGGCGCATGACATCAAGCAGCCGCGGCAGAAATTGGGTATATAAACGATACAAAAACGGATGGGCAGTAAAATCCCAGGCGCCCAGGGTGCGTGAGACAGTTCCCCCAAAACCTTCTTTAAAACGATAAACGTTCCACATCGAATCTGATTCGTCGAAAACATCCGGCGCTCCCCAGAGGTCGTAAACCAGGCAGCCCGCCGCCTTTGCCCGCCGTATGGCTTCCCATTGCAGCAAGTAGTTGGGCATTTTCTCGCGGTGCGCCTGGCGCGACATACCGTAAATATACCAGGCTCTGCCAGCGAAGTGAAACAGCATCAGGGCAGCAATCGCTTCGCTGTCCACCTCGGCAATCAATGGCTGCGCCATACCAGCGCACATAAACGTTTCCCACACCGTACGATAATAGTTCTCGCTGCGAATCACGAAACCATCCCGCACAGATGTTTCCGCGTACATCCTGTAAAGCGCGCTCAGATCATCTTTCGATCCGCTTCGCACACGCACCCCTTTGCGCTCAGCAAGATGGATGTTGTAGCGAGTCTTTTGCTTCATCCGCGCCTGGATATCGTCTTCATCTGGCGTCAAATCGATCAGGACGGTATTACGAAACTGGATCTGGTCGCTCGAAAAACACCAGCCGCGCTTTTCCAGGTCGCTTATAACAGCGCTCCCGACAGGTGTTTCGGCGCCATCCAACCCGGGAACTCCAGTTCCCAGCACGACATCCGGGTCAATTTTAACGAAAACAACGCCTCGCTGGCGCGCCATAGTTTGAAGATCGCTTAGAATGCGCCGGCGTAATTCCGGATTCGACCAGTCCAGCAATGGACCTTTTGGCAGGTAGATCACTTTCAATTGGGGGCCAACGCCACCCAAACGGATGGAACGCTGAAGAATCAACCCCGCGGCAACAGTTTTACCGCTGCTATCTTCCCAGATTTTAGGGAACGGCTGCCAGCCATAGGCGGCCTTGACCTGTCCCCATTCCCAGGTCTGCAAAACATGTGCTCCCGGTAAAAGCGCAATCAATGAATTCCAGGTAAAAGCATCCATCCGTCAAATCCCGCGATAGCTGATCCACCAGCGATAGAGGCGATACAGAGAAGGGTAGTAAACGTAATCCCAGGCGCCGGCTGCCCGCAACAGTGCGCCGCCGTACCCGCGTTTAAAACGATAAACGCCCCACAAGCCATCCGAACGGTCGGTAAAATTGGCCTCCAAATCTTTTTCTTCCGCATCCGGCACCCCCCACAGGTCATAACTGGTGCAGCCTTTCTGCCGCGCCCAGCGCATCGCCTCCCACTGCAACAAATAAGTGGGCATCAAATTTCGCTGCATTTCCGTCGAAGCGCCGTAAAAATACCAGGCGCGCTCGCCGCGATAAAAAACCATCAGCGCCGCCAATGGCTCTCCCTGGTATTCAGCCATCAGAAGTTCACAGGCGCCTCCGGGGTGAAACAAATCATACGCCCGGCGGTAATAGGCCAGGCTGTGTACTCCGAACTCATCCCGCTCGCCGGTCTCCAGCATCATCTTATAGAAAGAATCGATGTCCTTTGACATCTTTACTCTGACCCCCTTCTTCTCGGCCAGGCGAATGTTATAGCGCGTCTTTTGTTTCATCCGCGCCAGAATATCATCCTCCCTTCCAGTCAAATCAACAACAATTGTGCGCGGCGGCTGAATCACATGACCGCTCGGTACAAATCCGGGTAACTGGCGTTCGAAAAAAGTGTTATCGGCCAACTGCCACAAGTCTGGTTCCACTTTAAGAAGAACCGCACGTCGGGTTCGGCACAGGTCGTGCAACTCCGGCAGCAATTCAGTCCAATCAGGCCCAAGCGGGCCTTTCGGTACATAGGCCAAAGAGAAACCCAACGGCAGCCGGCGAAAAAGAACCTGCGCGCCGTTTCTTCCCTTTTGCAAATACACCACATCCCAGCCGAAGGCAGCTTTAAGTGAACCCCAACCGGCTGTTTGCATGATGTGCGCGTTCGGGTGTGAATCAATAAATTCACGCCATTGTTGATCAGTTAATTGAGTCATCATTCATACGACGTCAGGTCAGGAGGCGGCGTGCTGCAAATCGCGGAACCGGGAATGATCTCATCCAACATGGTCATAATCGCCTGAATATCTCCCTCTCGCGCCAGACGGATAATCTCATTGACCGTCTGGTCGAGAGCTTTCCCGTTCAGAATTTCCTCTTCATCCAGTCTGAAGATATCCGGATGCCCCGTCGGTTGGAAGGCATATCCCTCATCCCAGAGATCTTCGCTTAATTTCTCGCCTGGGCGAATACCGGTAAACACGATCTCGATGTCCCGGCCAGGTTCCAGACCAGAAAGGCGAATCAAATCTTCAGCCAGATCAAGAATGCGTACCTGCTGACCCATATTCAAAACAAATACTTCTCCGCCCTCGCCCATCGAAGAGGCCTGCAAAGTCAAATTGACTGCTTCAGGAATCGTCATAAAATAACGACGCATTTCCGGGTGGGTGATTGTTACCGGCCCGCCGCGGGCAATCTGGCGTTTGAACAACGGCACCACACTACCGCGGCTGCCCAAAACGTTGCCAAAACGCACCGCGGAAAACGCCCGCCCTGAACGATGACCCGCGTCCAAAACGATCATCTCAGCCAGGCGTTTTGTTGCGCCCATCACATTCTGCGGGCGAACTGCTTTATCGGAAGAGATTAATACCAGGCGTTCCACATTGTGCGCCAGAGAGACGTCAACGATATTGCGCGTCCCCAGCACATTATTGGTAACTGCTTCTTCGACGTTAGCTTCCATCAGAGGCACATGCTTGTGCGCTGCAGCATGGAAGACAACCTGCGGGCGGTGTTTTTCAAAAATCACCTGCAAACGGGGCAAATCCCGCACATCAGCAATGACCGGCCTGATTGCCAGCGAAGAGAAGCTCTCTTCCAGTTCGAGTAACGTCTCGAAGATGCTGTTTTCGCCGTGCCCCAAAAGAATCAACTCGTTTGGCCCCCAACGCGCCGCCTGGCGGCACAATTCACGCCCGATCGAGCCGCCGGCGCCGGTGATCAAAACATTACGCCCGGTAAGGCTCAAACCGACCATTTCATTGTCCAGGTGCGTCGTTTCACGGCGCAGCAAGTCGGTAATATCCACCTCGCGCAACCGGCTGACATTCACCTTGCCGCCAATCAGTTCATTCATCCCCGGCATTGTCCGGAATGGAACACTCTTCAACCGACAGACATCCGCTACCAGGCGCACGACACGCCCCGGAGCGCTAGGTATCGCAATGGTTACTTCATCAATATGATATTCTTCAATAACACGGGCCAGATCCGAAAGCGTCCCGACTACCGCGATGCCGTGGATCTGATTTCCCTGCTTGGAAGGGTCATCATCTAAAAATCCAACCGGGTTCTTGTTGAGCTGGCGATTTTTCTGCATCTCGCGCGCCACCAGCGCGCCGGCGTCGCCGGCCCCGACAATTAGAATATTGCGTTCACGCCTGAGGCTCTGCGCGCTGTTTGGCAACGCATGGCTTTCGAACAACACCCGGATGGCAAAGCGAATCCCGCCAACTGCCATAAGAGAGAGCATCCAGTCAATGATCAAGACAGAGCGAGGAAAACCGATGAAAACCCGCGCTGAAAACAATCCAATCATCACGACTGATACTACAACAGAAGCTGTGGTAACTGCCAGAACGATTAACTTCAATTCCCGGATGCTGGCATAAACCCACAACCGCCGGTATAACCCAAAGAAATAATAAACCACGGGTTTAACGACCAGCCCCACAATTGCCAGACAATAAAACGACGGGAGATAAAAACTGAAAGCCGAATCCAGTTCCAGACGCAATACGTAACTGCCCAGCGCAACGACCAGCGCCAATAGCATATCGCCGATAATCAAATATCGGTTGCGTATATGAGTCCTGGCTTTCATTTTCGCATCCACTCGATTGTTTTATTAAGACCTTCCGGCAGACTGACCTGCGGTGTAAAACCCAATTCACGGGCGGCTTTTGTCGGGTCGCCAAATGAGCGGTAAATATCACCGCTGCGCGATGGCGCAAACCGGGGAGGCGGCGCGCCGGGCAGTAACTTTTCGAGTTCATGCCATAAATCCAGCAGACTATTCTCTGTTCCGGCGCAAACATTGAAAATCTTCCCGCCGGCTTGAGGATTTTCTGCAGCCAGCAGATTGGCTTTCACCACATCAGAAACGTACACGAAATCGCGGGTTTGCTTTCCATCCCCATAAATGGTGGCCGGCTGATTGGATAATATCTGGTGAATGAAAATCGGAATGACCGCTGCATATTGAGAATACGGCGACTGGCGCGGCCCGTAAACATTGAAATAGCGCAGGCAGACCACAGGAAGATTGAACGCCTGCGTGTATAAAGCCGCCATCGTTTCTGTCATTTGTTTTGAGGCGGCGTATGGCGAGAGCGGCGTAAAATGACCGTCCTCCGATAGGGGAACGTCTGTCGAATCGCCATAGACAGCGCAACTGGACGCCATGACCACTTTTTGAACGCCGGCTTTGCTGGCTGCCTGAAGCAAATTCAACGTGCCGGTCACATTAATGGCAAAAGACTTGTACGGATCCTCCATCGATTCTGGAACAGATACCTGCGCCGCTTCGTGGAAGATCACATCCACACCACGAACTGCCGCAGCAACCTGGTCAGCATTCCGCAGATCGCCCTCTTCCACTTCCAGGCGTCCTCCCAGATCAGCCAGATTCGATCTCTGGCCGGTCGAAAAATTATCGAAAACCCGCACCTGCTCGCCGCGGGCTAACAAAGCCTGCGCCAAATTGGAACCGATGAAACCGGCGCCGCCGGTAACTAACTTAATTGTCATTATTGTCCTCGAAATCCGAATATCGTACCGAAAGTTCTCATCATGATGGATAAATCCAGCACAATACTGCGATGGGTTATATAGTACAAATCGTACTCAATTTTTATTGCCGTATCTTCGACGGAGTCAGCATATCCAAAATTGACCTGAGCCCAACCGGTAATTCCCGGTTTGACCAGAAGACGCGCCCGATAAAAAGGCACCTGTTTTTGCAATTCTTTAACCAGTTCAGGACGCTCAGAACGCGGCCCAACCATGCTCATCTCTCCACGCAGCACATTAATGAATTGGGGAAATTCATCCATGTGCGATTTACGCAAGAATTTTCCCACCCGGGTGATCCGGGAGTCGTGCTCGCGGGTAAATTGCGGTCCGTTAGATTCTGCATTCTGATACATCGTTCGGAATTTGATAATCCGATACGGCTGTCCACCCTTACCCAGGCGATCCTGCGCGTAAAGAATCGGGAAACCGCTGTCCAGCACAATCGCCAATCCGATAAACGGGAAAGTCGCCAGCAAGATCAACGCGCCGACCAGAGCAACGGTTATATCAATCAGGCGCTTGGCCAGATCGTAAAAACTGCTCACCGTCAGGTGATCCACAAAAGAACGCAGTATCCAATCCGCCTCCAGATACTGAATCGGCGTACGTCCCATAACTTCTTCGTAGAATTTTTGCATCCGAATGACTTCCAGCCCGGCTTCTTGAGCTTCGAGCAGGGCCTGGAACATGCTTCCCTGCATTTTGCCCGATATCGACACGATCAAATCGGTAACACATTCACGGTCGATGATCTCATGAAGCTGGTCGCTGCCGCCAACCACTTTAAACCCTTCAATCAATGTGCCAAGTTTTCTGGGGTCATCATCAATGATCCCAACCAGATAGATGGTCGGCCGCGACCATTTTTTGATCACTCGGGCAATGGCCTGCCCGGCTCTACCCCCGCCCACCAGTAAAACGCGGCGCATCAAGGCCGGGGCTGTAAAGATCTGGATATACAAGCCGCGCCACATAATGGTCAGCAGTGTTGCAGCCAGAATAAACCCGGCAACACCGCGGCGGGGTAACGAGTTTGGTTCGGAAGTAAAATAAATGACCAGATAGACTGCCAGTAGAACCAGCGCCGCCCGGCTGATCCCGGCCAGTGTATCTTTCCAGCTATTGGCGTGGCGGACATCGTAAAGTTCGATTAATAGTATCAGCCAGATGAACGGCAGCAGAAAATACCAGAACGGCGGCCGGACTGTCAGAAACTCAAAGGAAAATTCCATCCAGGCATCGCCGCGCGCCCAGTAATATGAAGCGCCCAATAATGCAATGAAAGCAACAATAAAATCACCGATCAGCAGTAATGTGCGCCGTTCGGCGTTTCTAAAACGCATTGGAATTGCTTTTTGAAATCGTCTCTGAGGGACCATTGACACGCAGACTAAAATTTATTTTTTAACCAGACTCCAGAGAAACCCGGCGCCCCACGACAAATGCATGGCAGCGATAGCCAAAGGAACTCCTATCAGATAAAGCCATTGACGGCGGCTTACCGCCAATTGTACTGCAACGGCTGTTAAAACAATTAAGTATACCAGCAATTCAAGTGCAAGCGCGATTCGGGCAAACTGAAAACCGATTGCCAGGATGCCCCATATAACCAGGCTGAGCACAAATAACGGCGGCAAAGCCTGCCGCCAGCGTAAAGTCGCCGGGTAACGCCGAAGCATTTTGTATTTCCAAAAACCATAGCGCCAATACTGGCGCGCCAGCGCGGCAAGATCAGGCCGGGCAAAATAAACCGAATGGATAGCCGGATCTAGCCAGATTTTGCCGCCCGACTGACGCAGCCGGGCATTGAATTCGTAATCTTCATTTGTTAATAAAGACTCATCAAACTTGCCAATTCGTTCAACCAGCGAGCGCTTGAAAGCTCCAAACGGGACCGTATCTACCAGACCGGCCTGCGTGGTATAGCGATAGCGAGCGTCGCCCACGCCGATCGGGTTTGCCGCCGCCGCGGCAATTGATTCGGCGATCCAGCTCTTTCCACCCGGTTTGATATCCCACACACCGCCCACATTATTGCCGAGGCCGCTCTCCAACGCCGCAGCGCAACGGGCGACATAATCCTTATCAGGAACCGCATGCGCATCCAGACGAACGATAATCTCACCGGTTGCTGCCTCAATGGCGCAGTTCAAAGCCGCCGGGATAATCCGTTTCACGTTATCCACAACCCTGATGTTTAAATCAGGATGCTCTTTCCGGAAGACTTCGATTTCATCCCGTGTACGGTCGGTCGAGAGACCATCGGCGATAACAACTTCCATTTCGTTCCGTGGATAAGACTGTTGATAAACAGCATCCAGCAGCAAACGAATGGTTGCCTGTTCATTATAACAAGGTACGATCACTGAGACGCGATTCATAGCGAGGACAACCCAATGATAACAGATATATAGCAATCCGATAAGTCATTCACCCCATTTTATTCCCAAATTCACAAAAATAATCATCAACCACCAAAAAGTTGTCATCGCAAGCCGTCTCACAAAAGCGGCGCAGCGATCTCTCGATCAATATGGAAATCACTTGCCCGTCGGATATGCTGTCAATCGATTAGCGGAGCATTTCTCTCAGGAAGGTCCTTTCTCCTCTGCGAGGCTCGCTCCATCCGCAATGACAGTTTATGCATACAAGATCGCATAACCGCGCTTTTTTTCGAGTTATCTACAGGTTTTGGAAATTTATTCATCCAAGATAACAATAAATCCCAGGCGCATAAATAAGCAGCGCCCGGGACTTCAACAGATAACAGATTAATTTTCGATCTTCCCCGTTAATGCGGATGATCCATTGACAGGGTTTTATTTGGCTTTTGCCGCAATGGCTTCAATCTCGACAGCCGCTCCTTTGGGTAAGGCAGCCACCTGAACAGCCGAGCGGGCAGGCGGATTTTCAGTGAAGAATTCTCCGTAAACTGCGTTCATCCTGGCGAAATCGTTCATATCCCGCAGGAAGACGGTGGTCTTCAAAACCATATCCAGCGATGAACCAGCCGCCTCGAGGATATTTTTAACGTTGGTCAAGGCCTGGCGGGTTTCGGCTTCGACGCCGCCGGCGACCATTTCATTCGTGGCCGGGTCGAGCCCGATTTGTCCGGCGGTAAAGACCAGGTCGCAAAATTGAGCGCCGACTGAATAGGGGCCAATGGCGCGCGGCGCCTTATCAGTAGCAATGATTTTCTTTTCAGACATAATTCCTCCTTATCATATATCATATATTTTATACAGTATATCACAGCCCGTTTGACGATACAATGACAAAAAAGCCCTGCGAAGAATTCGCAAGGCCGGATTTTTCTAGGTACCCTCTTCCCAAGAGTTGAGGTACTTCACCTGCTCTTCGGTCAGGGTGTCAATCTTGACGCCCATCGCTTCCAGCTTCAGGCGGGCAATCTCGTGGTCGATATCTTCAGGCACACTGTAAACCTTCTTTTGTAAATCGGCCGCGTGCTTGACCATGTATTCAGCACTCAACGCCTGGTTAGCAAAAGACATATCCATTACGCTGGCCGGATGGCCTTCGGCTGAGGCCAGGTTAATGAGCCGCCCTTCGCCCAAAATGTGAATCTGACGTCCGTCTTTCAATTCGTACTGGTCAACGAAGGGACGCACCAACCGTTTGCTGGTCGCCATTTTTTCCAGCGCGGGGATATTGATTTCAACGTTGAAGTGACCGGAATTGGCAACGAGCGCGCCGTCTTTCATCGCCTCGAAGTGATGACGGTCGATTACATTGATATCCCCTGTCAGGGTAACGAAGATATCGCCGATTTTTGCGGCTTCGGTCATAGGCATCACACGGAAACCGTCCATCACCGCTTCGAGCGCCGCCAGGGGGTCAACCTCAGTAACAATCACGTTGGCGCCCATGCCACGCGCCCGCATCGCCAGACCGCGCCCGCACCAGCCGTAACCGGCAACCACAAATACCTTGCCTGCCAGCAAAATATTGGTAGCGCGGATGATACCATCAATAGTCGATTGCCCGGTGCCATAGCGGTTATCGAAGAAGTGCTTGGTCAAAGCATCATTAACTGCGATGACCGGAAAGCTCAAAGCGCCGTCGGCAGCCATGGCGCGCAGACGAATGACGCCGGTGGTCGTCTCTTCAGTGCCGCCCACCACATCCTTGATCAGTTCGCGGCGCTCTTTGTGGATGGTGCTGACCAGATCAGCGCCATCGTCCATGGTCATGTGCGGTTTGTGATCGAGAGCAGCATTGATGTGCTTATAGTACGTCTTATTGTCTTCGCCTTTGATAGCATAAACCGGAATCTCGTCGTGAGAAACCAGAGAAGCCGCGACGTCATCCTGCGTCGAAAGGGGATTCGATGCAGTCAGTACGATATCGGCGCCGCCTGCCTGCAGGGTGCGCATCAGGTTGGCAGTTTCGGTCGTCACATGCAGACAGGCAGAAAGACGCATTCCAGCCAGAGGGCGCTCCTTAGCAAAACGTTCACGGATCAGGCGCAGTACGGGCATCTCACGCTCCGCCCACTCAATGCGCCGCCGGCCGCCTTCGGCCAGCTTCATATCTTTTACGTCATAATTATCCATTGATACTCTCCATTATCTCAAAGTAATTGATCTAATTTACCCTTGTCGTCGAAATATTGGCGGTAGCGGGCAACAAATTCAGCCAGGGTGTACGAATGGCTTTGTGTGCCGCATTGTTCAAGGCAGTACGTTGCCGCCAGCGCGCCCATTTGGCCGCAAGTCTGAAAATCCATACGGGCGGCGTAACCCTTGAGGAAGCCGCCCCTGAATGCATCTCCCACGCCGGTGGGGTCCAGAATCTGTTTCGGAGGCGCCACCGAAACACGATATTCATGATTATCGTGGTAAATCACCGCGCCTTTCTCACCCAGCGTCACCACCAGAATACCGACGCTGGATTTGATTTCGTCCGGCTTCTTGCCAGTCTTCTTCTGCAGCATCTCGAACTCATAATCGTTGACAAACAGCAACGTGGCTCCCTCAAAGCAGCGCTGCAGTTCGGCGCCGTCCAGGCGCACGATCTGCTGGCTGGGGTCGTATAGATAGTCGATGCCGGCTGCCTTGCATTCGTTGGCATATTTTTCCATTGCACTTGGGTCATTGGGCGAAATAACCACGAGGTCCGGGCGCTCCTTCAAATCGGTGATCGAAAGTTCAGCCGCATGCGCCATTGCGCCGGTATAAAAGCTGGCAATCTGGGCATTGCAGCGGTCGGTGTTGGCAAAAAACGAAGCGGTGTACTCGCCGGGAATGACTTTTACCCCGCTCGTATCGATTCCCTTCGCTTCCAGCCACGTGCGATAATCCTCAAAATCCTCGCCGACCGTCGCCAGCAGGCGCGGCCGCTCGCCGAGCAGCGCCAGAGTATAGGCGATATTGGGGGCAATACCGCCGCGCTGGCGCACCATCGAATCAACCAGGAAGGATAGGCTGACGCATTCCAGCTTTTCGGGGATCAAATGATCCTTGAAATAACCCGGAAAGGTCATTAAATAGTCATAAGCCACTGAACCTGTACAAAGTATATCCATCATCATTCCCTGAAAGTGAAATAGAACACCAAAAGACGCTCTCACCAGAGAGCGCCGTCATTCCACGATGGCATCAGTTTAACATGCTATGACCACTTTGTCAAAGAAAATGCAGGCGAAACTAATCGCGATGATTATAATCTGGATTAGTTTGTCACTTAAAGTTCATCCGTTGGCAGTGAAGTCCGTTTGAATCCTATTTCACCACAATTTCACACTGGTCGATCGATACCTCATTCTTGCTGCCCGGGCCGTAAGTATCCCAACCGTCGCTGATCTGGCGCTTCCAGGTGACCTTGTAAGTGAGCGGATGAGAGCCGGCCGGCAGCACACCCACCTCGGCGACCCAATGCACCACGAAGAACTTGCGCTGATCATCGTACTTGATCTCTTGCATCACGCCTTCGATCTGGTTGCCATCCAGAGTGACCACTGTCTCGCTGGCATCGATGTGTTCTTGAACCAGTTCTTCGGTGGAGGCGCTCCATCCCCAAATGACCCGGATGGGAGCGCCCGCCGGAACTTCAGTGGTAGCAGGGTTACCGAGCAGCGTGCAGGGCAGCGGAACGTAGACCGGCTCGGGCGCCGGCGTTGGCTGAGTTGTGAGCGTTGGAGTTGGTTGAAGGAGCGGCGTAAGCGTCGGCGGTGCAGCAGTTGGGCTCGGGGCGATTTCTGCGGTTGGGGTCGCGGCCTGACAACCAGCCAATAAGAGGATGAAAACGATCATTGAAACGCATTTCCAAATTTTCACCGCTCACCTCCATTGGTTACTGCGCTATAAGAATGATTCTAAAGGTTTCGTTATCACTTTTAGTGATAGTTGTATCACAAAAAGTGATAATCAACCCATTCTATTCAATCTCAACTTCAACTTATTCATTCACCCAAAAGTATCAAAAAGGAAGCGACTCTTTAAACCAGACAGCAACTTGGCGCAAACTGAAAGGCATCCCCTTGAAAAACTAACAACACATTCACATGCAAATGAAGTTCTACAGCCACCCTTGCTGCTGCAAACGCTGCCAAGCCACTTGAATATGTTCAGGTTTGAAATGCTCACGCTTGCGTTTATTCCAGTTAGTAAACCCTTGAATAGCATGGCAATAATCATTTTTTACCGCTGGATCTTCTTGCGAAAGCCAATGAACAGTGGCTAACAATTCCATTCCATAAGGTGTTTCAAAACCTTCGATCAAATGGTTTACACGTTCCAGTCGATTCCGTGTTTCCGGGTAATCTGCCAAAAAAGATTCGGCTTCTTCATTTGCCCCCGGCAATAAGTAAATGTTAGATGATCCCGCACGAGCGCCATAGCCGCGCAGGTAATGGCCTTCCAGGTGTTGTAAAACAAAATGCAAATTTTCAGCGTAAGGGCCATATTGTTGTTTGACGTAATTAAGGCGCAAAGGTTCACCCGCTGTCTGCAGAAAGTAAGCTAATTTCTGAATTTCCAACTGCGTCAGGCGATATCCAGGTAACGCATATTGATTAATCAATTTGATCAATGCCGCGCGCCCTAAAGTGAGCCGTGGTCGATGTGTGGCAACTGGCATTTTTTCAGGCGCGGGAGTTCCACTTGGTGCACTAAAAACTCTGCTTGCCTCCGACGTTTTCGATCCCCGTCTTCAAAAGAATCATTCCAATATACATCCTTCATTATTATCCACTCCACTTTATTCAAATCTCTCAAATCGGTATAGAACCGGCTGATAGCCATATCAGCATGCCCATCAGTGAACACAAAGGGTATTCCAGCCTCCTGCACAGCTTCCACCGAAGAAACCAGATGCAGAATCGGAGTCTGCCCATCTTGATATCCTTCGACACCGCCTTTATGGATCACATAAAGCATTGGTGAACGCGGCGCAAAGTAAAAAGGGACGTAATCTGCGACGGCACCGCCAGGTGAACATGGAACTTTCTTACGAGAACGACGGTCTTTGATATGTTGATACGCGATGCCAACGTGCGCCAAGTTGCGTTCCATTACAATACGGTCGCAATATAGACATCCAGCATTAAGGATGCTGGGCAGGTTGCTGATAGATGTAATGTGGTAAATATAGGTCATATGCAAAAGTGATAAAACTATTTTAAATGCAAATCAGAAAAAAGGATGTCGCCTCTCAAACTCTCCGTGGTGAATAACCTTCCCCGCCCCGGCATTGACATGAAGCGCAACCTCCATTATAAAGACATTTATGATAAAGAAATGGATCATCCCCGCGCTTACCCTGGCCCTGCTGGCGGCCGCGTGCAGCCGGCCGGGACTAAATTCCCCTGCGCACGAGGCCGGCGCTGGTTCAACTCCCATGGTCATCACCCCCCAGTCACCCACCTCCACCCCCGCCCCGCAGCGCGTCCATCGGCGCGGGCCGCGCGGCCTCGGCGTCCGGCCCGAGCTGCCGCAACGTCCGCACGGCAAGCTCCCGGACGCGAGGCCTGTTGTCCCGAAGCAGCGGCACGAGGCTTGGCACT